>JBFJWU010000087.1:0-10746 GCA_041623475.1 bacterium
CACATCGTCGGCAATTAATACTTTTCTGGCAGCCAACCTGTCCCCCTGGCAACGATACACCAACCGGTGTTGGCCAGCCCGTGGCCGGGTCCATGGAACTGGCGAAGGTTTCGCCAGTCAGGTCATCCGAGACAAATAATCCAACACCCGGAAATTTGAGTGTATCACGGCAGGTCCGGTTGTCAACGTGACATTTCGTGCCATGACCGGCGGTCTGGTTTCTGCCAGGTTGCAAATACGTACCTGCGCCCAGTTGATATCATTCATGGGTACGTTTGCCCCACAGAAAGGCACCCAATCCTGCACCGCCGACGGACAATACCCGGTGTTCACGTCGTGTTGCGCTCGTCGCTGCTCGTCGTCTTCCTTGTATTTATCGGTGCGTCCTGTCCCCGTCAGGACACCGGTCCGTTCCGGCTGACCGTCCTGCATACAGGTGAAAACCACGGTCATTGGCTGCCCGTAACCCATCCCGGGCAAGGCGACCAGGGCGGCATCGCCCGCCGGGCAACCGTGGTCAAACAAGTTCGGATGCAGCGGGACAACGTCCTGCTGCTGGACAGTGGCGACGCAGGCCAGGGAACATTGTTCTTTCACCAGTACAAGGGTGCGGCCGCACGGGAATTGTATGGAATGGTCGGATACGATGCGGTCGGCCTGGGTAACCATGAGTTCGACCTGGGTCCGGAAATCCTTTGGAAAAATTTTATCGACGGCGCAGCGTTTGCCGTGCTGGCTACGAATCTGGATGTGTCGAAAGACCAGTGGCTTGCGGGCAAAGTGCAGCGTTACGTTATCCGCCAATTTGGCCGTCAAAAGGTTGGCATCCTCGCAGCATTGCCGCGGGAACTGGCAGATCTCTCGGCACCTGGACCTGACGTGGTGGCCCACAGCCCGATCGCGTCGCTGCGCGACGCTGTGTCCGAACTGGAGGCAATGGGCATCGATAAGATCATCGTGATCAGCCACCTCGGTTATCGCGAGGATATCGTCGTCGCCCAACAGGTACGTGGTATCGACCTGATTATCGGTGGGCATTCTGCGACCTTGTTGGGCCGGGCCGACCACTACCCGCGCGTCCTCGGAAATATTGCAGGTCCTTACCCAACTGTGGTCTACAACGATGGCGCTCCCGCGCTTGTTGTTCATTCCCACGTCTGGGGACGCCTGCTGGGACAGATCCATTTAACGTTCGATTCCGGGGGCCGCGTAATCCTCTGGGACGGCGAACCGATTGTCCTGGATGCGTCGATACCGGAAGACCCCGATCTCCAGGCTGCCGTTGCCCGGCTGGCGGAACCGCTTGGCGAAATCAGCGATCGCGTTGTTGGCGTCGCGGCTGTTCAATTGGACGGCTCCCGGGATTCTGTTCGCAACCGCCAGGCACCGCTTGGCGACATCATTGCCGATGCGATGGTGGCGGCTGCTGGCCCAGGCGTTCAGGTCGCGATCCAGAATGGCGGCGGTATCCGGGCATCAATTGATTCCGGACCAATTACATTTGGCGAAGTCCTTGCCGTACTGCCGTTTGAAAACTACCTGGTCGAACTCGACCTGGACGCCGACCTGATCCGGTCAACACTTGAACACGCAGTCAGCCAGGTATCGATTGGTTCGCCGGGGGACAGCGGCGGGGCCTGGGCACAGGTGGCAGGACTTCGCTATCTCGTTGACCTTGATCAACCGATTGGGAAACGGGTCAGCGAGATCGAAATCCGCCAACAGGACGGGACCTGGTTGCCACTGGAAAATCTGACCACGGTACGGGTCGTAACCAACAGTTTTGTGTACGCCGGTGGAGACGGATATCGATCGCTCAGCAAAGGTACCAATGTTGTTGAGCGGCACGTCACGCTTGCGAATGCGCTGTTGAGTTATATCGAACAACATTCACCCGTGACGCCACCCCAACTGGACCGAGTCCGAATTGCTGACCAGTGAAAAAGCCTGCATTCCTGATTGTGGCCCTGTCGCTTGCCCCTGTGACTGCCGATGCTCAACAGGGGACCCTGCTGGTTGCCAATCACAAGGATGCCACGGTAACCCTGATTGACCTGACATCCCTTGCCGTTGTTGCCACGTTACCGACGGCAGCGGCACCATCTGACATTGTTGTTTCTGCCAACGGATTGTGGGCCGCGATCTCGAACCTGGGAGACAGTCGTCCCGGACAATCCCTGACCCTGGTCGATATTGCCGGTCGGCGCATTGAACGGCAGGTCGACCTCGACACCTACACCCGACCGTTTGGTCTCGCCGGTTTCAGCGACAACAGGTCGATCCTGGCGGTTGCAATGGATCAGGGCGCCCTGCTGTCGATTAATGTCCACCGTGGACGAGTCAAGGAGATTGCCCGGACCTGGCAGAAACAGACGGTTCGCGTCGCAACCGCCGCCAATTCCGAGCGCGCATTCGTAACCAACCTGGGATCGGGGACCGTTTCGGCTATTCACCTGGGCAAAGGTGCCAAAATGGCCGACCTGAAGGTCGGTCGCGAGCCGGACGGTATCGCCGTTTCACCTGACGGACGCAATGTCTGGGTCGCGACCCGGGGCGACGATCGTATCGCGGTCCTGAATTCTGTCAGCCTGGATCGGATTGCGACGATGCGAACCGGACGAATGCCCCGGCAAATAGCATTTACGCCCGACGGCAGGCACGCGCTGGTCGCGAACTCCGGTTCCGACGACTTGTGGATCTATTTTGTACCGGACCTGAAACCAACACTTAAAGTATCATTCAAGGCCGACAATAATCGTCGCGCCAACCCGGTCGATGTCGCCGTCCATCCAGACGGTGGTTACGCAGTCGTTGCCAATGCCGGCCTGGACCAGGTCAGCATCATTGATACCCAATCCTGGAAGACCCGTTACCAGATTTCGACGGGTCAGCACCCGACATCAGTTGCGTTTTCACCGGTGCGAGCCGCACCAGACCAACCTTGACGGGATTGGAAGCGAGCGCGATGCGCGACTATATTGAACGTTATGATCAGGCAATGGACAGATAGCCCGTGCGATTCGTAGTCGGGATTGTCGGATTGATCGGCAGCGCCGCCATTGTGCTGTGGTTTTACCAGACGCAGCTGGCCGGCAGTACAGACAACGACGGTGCAAAGCAACAGGAACAGCGCCTGCGCCAGGACATTGAGCGCGTCGAGAACGACCTGCAGAAGCGATTTGAAACCCAACTCGAATCAATTGACAAACCCTGAATCTTTTTCAGCGATCACCATTGCTGTTTGAACACAATCGTCAAGGATCTATCGTGTTCCAAGCCAGTCGCCTTGTAACGTTAATGACCGCGGTTTTCCTGATCGCCTGCCTGCCGGACCAGAAGCTGACCGGGCAATGCGAACTGGGCGACCCGATTGCGGCAGCCCAACTGGCCGCTGGCGAATCAGACGATGGCAGCATCGTTATGTTGAACGGCCGTCGAATCCGGCCGCTGGGTACAGAACTGCCCACCGGAACATTCAGTACCGGCGCATCCCTGTCCAGCACAGGAGTCCTGGCAGTTGTCAGCAACGGCAAAGAGGACAACACGCTTGTTGAACGAACCGGACGTGCAGATATCACCAGCGACTGGCAAAGCATCGATTTCTTTGATGCCGCCGGCGCGCGGCACCTGTACACGTTGCCGATTCAGAGCTCCTTTATCGGCGTCCGCTGGCATCCGTCTGCTGCGACCGTCTACGCCGCCGGCGGTGGTCGCGATATCATCCGCCGAATTGCGTGGGATCCGTCCAACCCGACAACCCCGGCAACAGAACTGGAACCGCTGGACGCGTTTGGTTATCCGACCGGACTGGCGCTGAACAAGGCGGGCGACACCATTTACGCCACCTTGTTGCACAGGCATCAGGTCGTCGCCCTGGATGTCGCGACGGGCACCGAGAAAGCCCGTTACACGGTCGAGGCCGCTCCCTACCAGGTTGAACTGTCGCCCGACGAGACACGGGCCTATGTGTCCAATTGGTCCAGTAATACCGTATCCGTGATCGACTTGAAAACAGGCGCTACATTGGAGCACGTGATTGTCGGCAAGAATCCGGAAGGAATTGCGGTCGCTCCGGATGGCAAGCGCGTCTACGTCGGTGTCAGTGACGAGGATACAATCGGCGTCATTGATACCCGAAGCCTGGCGGTCAGTCATTTTGATTTGCGGGCCACAGAACAGGACCCGGTCGGCATCAGTCCAACCGATGTCCGACTGTCACCGGATGGCAACCGCCTGTACATCATCGCTGCCAGCGAGAACGCGGTGATTGTTCTGGACCCGGCAACGGGCGAGCGCATTGGCGCAATTCCAACCGCACTCTATCCGACCGAGATCGAGCCGTCGCCGGATGGCAAGCGCCTCTACGTGGTCAATGCCAAAGGCCACGGTGCCGGGCCCAACACGTCAAAGGAATTTGTTGCCTCAATCGTTCACGGAACGGCCCAGTTCATGGACACGCCCGACGATGCCCGACTGGCAGAACTGGATGAAGACGTACACCGTTTCAACAACATCATGGCCAATATCTATGATCCGGAATGCCAGGGCGTCAAACATCCTGTCCCTATGGTCGTTGGCCAGCCCAGTCCGGTCATCAAGCACGTGGTTTACATCATGCGCGAAAACAAGACCTACGATTCCCTGCTGGGTGACCTGGGTCCAGAAGCAGACGGCGACCCGTCCCTGGCCGTATTCGGCGAGGACATTACTCCAAATCTTCACGCACTGGCCCGCCGTTTCGGAAACTTGACCAATTTCTATAACGAAAGCGAACAAAGTGTCCAGGGCCATATCTGGGGCTCCAGCGGCTACGTCAACGATTTCAGTGAAAAAACCTGGATTGCCTTTTGGGGGCGTCCTGGTGAGGCGCAGGTGATGGTCCCGGGGATGGAACCGGCCAGCGCACCCCGGCACGGTGACATTTTCCAGCACCTGCTCAATCATGGGGTCGGGGTCCGCAACTATGGCGAGTACCTCGGGGTCGTACTGGATGCCCAAAGCACGACATCGGACGTGACCAACCTGCAGTTCCCTGGCTATTTCGGCGTCGACGATGTCCGCAAAGTCGATGTCTTTATCAAGGAACTGGAAGCCGGACGGCTGGAACCGTTTACATTCCTGCTGCTGGGCAACGACCATACCCGTGGCCTGACGACAGGCGCGCCGACACCCGAATACATGGTCGGCGAAAATGACGAGGCAACCGGCAAGGCGGTCGAGGCCATCAGTAACAGTCCGTTCTGGAAAAACACGGTGATCTTTATTTTTGAAGATGATCCACAGGGAAATGCGGATCACATCGACGCCCACCGGTCCATTAATATTGTCGTCAGCCCCTGGGTCAAACGCGGTGCCATTAGCCGGGTGACCTATTCGTTTCCCAGTCTGCACAAAACCATGAGCCTGATCCTGGGCGTGCCGCTCTTCAGCCGGCACCTGGCTGTCGCCGCTGGAATTTATGATGTTTTTGATACCGAACCCGGTAACAGCGAACCGTATGCCAGGATTCCGAATCCCGTTCCCTACAAGACGAACCCGTCGCCAGAAAAGGTCGAAAAGACCGATCCCGAATTGGCGGAACTGATCCGCGAAAGCAACGCGATGGACCTGACGACTTACGACATGGCGCCGGGTCTGGGTCGACTGCTGTGGAAATACCGGATGGGCGACCGCCCGTTCCCGGAGCATCTGGCGACCCCGGTCGATTACGAAGAAGAAGACGATGATTAGGCGACGGTTGGGTGCGATTATCGCAATCATTTTGGTAGCCGGTTGCCTTGATTCGAGCTTGCCGCAACCGGGCACCCGTGCCGCCGCAATCCTGCACCTCCAGGACGGCAATCTGGCCGCGGCGCGATCCGACCTGGATGCCTTGCTGGCCGAGTCCCCGAATGACGAATCGTTACACTTGCTGGCCGGGCTGACGGCATTTGGCGAAACCATCGCCCAGTTCAACTTTATCCTCACGGTCGTCCTGGCAGCACTGGAAGATGCGGATGTCGTTGCCGATCTTGCGGACAGCGAAAAGCTGAACCCTCTGGGCAGTGTCGCCGATGAGAACACCTTTATCCAGACCCTGGTTCGTGATACGATCGAGTTCCTGTCCGATCCGCTGGATCGCGCAGTCCGCCACCTGGGAATGGTCCGGTCCGCCGACACGTCCGTTCGACTGGACGATTACCGGGTCCAGTTCTGGGCCGCCGATTTTTTTGATCTTTCCGGCCAATGGGACAGGACGGATGCGGCGATCCTGCAGTCGCTGCTGGCACCGGCCGCAGCGGCTTTGAATGTCATTGGTGCCCACGACCTGGACCTCGACGTGTACTACGTGATCCACAAGGTTATCGGTCCAGGTGAACTGGATACCCCGGGGATCGGCAATCTGCTGGTCAACCTGCTGAATGATCAACGGTACGGCGACCTGTTGGGATTTGTTGACGGTGGCAGGCAGCGCGTCGACCTGGCTCGCCAGCAGCTGGCAACCGGCTCCCACCGGTTTATCCAGGCGGTGGAACAGGGGCTGGCCCGGGAAAACAACGACGAAACAATTTTTCAGATCGTCGACGATCGGGACGAGATCCTCCTGCGACTGGACAATCGGATCCGGATGAACAGCGATGGCAATTTTGACCTGTCATTTCGCATTGTTGATGATGCATCGTTTCAAACATTCGAGGTCCAGGTCACCGACGGTTGGCTCAATTCGGCGGCCAGAATGGCTGACAATCTGGACGCGCCGGCCGGGTCCGGCCCAAGGCTTCAAATTGTTGACTCGATGCAGATACTGCTGCCACTTGTGATCGCCACCCTCGATCACGTCGAGGTCAGCGAGACCGTAGACGGCATCATCAACCTGCTTGGTGATGACCCTGAAGGCGCCGCCGACTTGGTTTCCGAGTTCGTGCCCGCCGGAATCGAACTGGATCCCGGGGCCTGGATGCAAAACGGGGTCCCGTTACGTGGAATGCTGCCGGCCTGGCGCGACGACCTGGATGACGGCCAGAACAATTTCCTCTTCGAATGGGAATGCACCGGTTTTTATGCGCCAACGGCAACGGAACCGCCGGGATCCAGCGCTTCCTGGCCCGGTGGCCTCGACTGCCCGGAACCGGGCGAAGCGGGATTCGAACACGAGCCGGATTCTGCCTTTGACCTCGTCGACAGCGACCACTTTACCGACCCGGTGTTTTTCGATTTTGCTGTCGATTCAGCCCTTGCCGATGGCAAAAAGACCGCCTGGCCGGTTGTCGGCTTTTCCGACCCGACGCTTGGGGGCCTGCTCTACCTTGATGGCAACGTGCTGGTCGAGGCCGACCCGATCCCACCCGTGGGCGCGGCACCTGCCAGCAACCGGACCATTAATGCGTGGCTGGCAGAACTGGAATCGCTGGTCAGCAGCTTTCTGGATTAGGCGCCGGTAACGCTGTCCACCGGATAAAAGATTGACACCGGGCCCGAACGGCCCCGGACCTTGTCAATGTCGGCCCGGTTGCAATCAACCCAACCGGCGATGCGGTCGCGGGTTTCGCTGTCCAGCAGGATCGGCTGGCCGGCTTTCTTGGTTAACGATTCCAGCCGGGCGGCCACATTGACCGCATCTCCCAAAACGGTGTACTCGGAACGGCGTATGGATCCGATCGACCCGTGAAACACCTCGCCAGTTGCGATTCCAATACCCAGTTTCAACGGCGCCGTCAGGAACTCTGGACGAACATCATTGTATGTCGCCAGATAGTCCACAATGGCCAGGGCACAGCGAACGGCGTTGACCGCGTCATCTCCCGATTCAATTGGCACGCCAAATGTCACCAGCAAGCCGTCACCCAGCAGCTTATTGACCGCACCCTGGTGCCCGTACACCAGGTCCATTACATCGGTCTGGAATTCGCTCAGGAACTCGGCAAATTCCTGCGGCTGAACCGATTCGGCAATTGCCGTGGAGTTTCGCAGGTCAATGAACATGATCGTCGCCACACCCTTGGTGCCGGACATTTCTGCAACCGAATCCTCGGCAACGATTCGTTCAACCATGTCGCTTGAAAAGTATTGTGACAACTGTGTCTTTTCTTTTTTGAGACGCGCATTCATCGCCACTAACTGGCGTCGATTGCGACAATCCTCCAGCAGGCGCCGTGTTCGCAGGACGAGTTCCTTGACACGTATTGGCTTCAGGACGTAGTCTGACGCACCCTTTTCCAGGCACGAATCGATTGCGTCTGCAGAATTGTCGCTGGACACCATCATCACGTGGGTGTCCCGGCAGTCCGGATTGTTCTTCACCTCCCATAGCACATCGATCCCGGACAGGCTGCCCAGATGCAGGTCCTGGATGATCACATCGGGATGCCATTCGTGTGCCAACCTGATCGCTTCGTGACCGTCGTTGGCGAATTTCAGGTGGGTCCCTTTCAGGTGATTCGTCAGCACCCGAACCAGGTAACGGCACGCGTCAAGGTCATCGTCGACAATCAGGACCCGGTTTAAACCACGGGTATCCATTGGTCAGGTCAACCGGATGCCGGCGTCCGGTTCTCGATACCGACGGCGACAATGGCCGATTCACCCTGCCAGGTAATGGGCAGAAGTACAGCGGGTATCGGTAGCGGCGGGCGAACAATATCCGGCTGTCCACCGATTACCACCGGGACGGATAAATGGACAATCGAATCAAATGCGGAACATGCAACGCCGGCCACCATGTTGGCGAATTCTCCTACCATGTCCAGGACATCATCTTCGCCAACGGCCCCTTCGCCCTCCTGGAGAACGCCCCTGACCATGTTTTCCAGGAAGGGACGATCGCAGGTTACAAGTACGCAGCCACCCGCATTGCCGGACAGACCGACAATGCCTGTATAGTCCTGAACGATCAGGTCGGAAAAATGTTCGTAAGGCGCTCCAAATTCCGGACTGGTCCCGGTCATTGCCTGCCAGTGTTCCGCCAGGGCGACTTTTACCAGGTTTATGGACTCAGGATTGAATCCCATCTCAGCCTCCTGCGGCGCGTCGGACCGCGTCTTTGATCTGGTCCGGTGTAAACGGTTTTTTGATAATGTCCTGGGCGCCCTGGGTCATCAGTTCCATGGTCAGTGACTCGTTCTGAACTGCCGTGATTACGATGACCGCCACATCTGGCCTCACCGCGCGAATCCGGGTCAGGACTTCAGTCCCCTCCATTTCCGGCATCGTCATATCAAGTGTAACGATATCCGGCAGGAACTCGCTGAATTTCTCGATCGCATCCCGACCGTCGCCGGCTGACGCAACAACGGTCACGTCCAATTCTGAAACATATTTTTCGATTGCCCGCCGAACGATACTTGAATCGTCGACTATCATCAGTGTTTTGCTCATTTTGGTCGCTTCCCGGTATCTATAACGTCAATCGCCTGGACATGAATCGGCGGCAGAAAACTGCCCCACCACGATAAAAAGCAAGATTGCTGCCATTGTCACCCGCTTTCATGATGCCACGCGATCACAATGTTGTTGCACATACGCAACCACAAAAGCGGTGGGGGTCACAAACTGGCACCGTGGCAGCCAGGGTGCCAGTTGCGCATCGTTCTGGACGCAGACAGGCACGCACAGTTAGCCCGTCCTGATATCGAAAGAATTCGACAAGTTCTGTCGCAACCGGGAATTCACGTCGCTATACTGTTGTTAATCAATTGCAGCTTTTTGGTTTTTCAGATGTTTTCATCAAATTCGAAATACAACTGTCGCACGGCATCAGTTACTTTTGCGTTTGGACTGGCGATTGGCCTGGCCAGCGGGTGCTCCGACACCAGCCTGGCAGTCGTGCAATCTTATGAGAATCAAGTTCAACGCCGACCGGCGGGAACCGAGGCCTGGAAGCCAATTGTCGTCGACCAGAAGTTGTTTGAATTGGATCTGGTGGAAACCGCAGACCAGGCGGCCGTGCAAATCAAGTTTCACGGTGGCCGTAAGATTGACCTGGGGGCAAATTCGCGGATCCTGATCCAGAAGCCCGGGGGCGGCGACGGTACCGGATCGGATGTCCAGTTGGACACTGGCCAGATTGGTTTCCAGCCCGCACCGACAGCTGACAAACAGTCATTTCGCGTTTCCGCTGGCGAGGAACTGGTCGTCAATGTTGCCGACGGAACCGGAAGAATTGTCTCAAAGGGTGACAATGAAGTCAGGATCGCCCTGGACAGTGGCTCGGCAACCGTTGAATCTGACCAGAAAGAGGTCCGAATTACGTCGACAGAGGATGGCGCAACCGTCGACGTCCGCAGGGACAAGGATATCCAGGTTGCGGTCCGTTCTGGTGCAGCCGAAGTCGAAGCCGGGGATACCGTCGTTGAGCTGCAGGAAAACGACGGTCTGGTCGTTGGCGAAACCGGCGAAGTCACATCGTTCACGCTGCCGGATCCACCGACCCTTGCCGCCGGTCAGATTACGGAAACGTCAGACCGTGACATTGACCTGGGTGCTGTCAGGTTGGATTGGAAAGCAACGTCCAGTCTGGTTTCCGGATACCGTGTCCGGCTGTATGATGCCCTAACCAAAGGGCGACCGGTCAAGTCATTCGACCAATTCGACTTGAACCTGACGCTGGCCGGCATGGACCCCGGAGCGTACGTTTGGAATGTCGCCAGCCTTAACCCGCAGGGCGTTGCCGGGGCAGAAAGCGATTCGTTACCACTGACTGTTTACGATTTTGATGCGATTCCCGTCCCGTCAATGCTGTCACCGGCCGACAATGCCGAGATTGTTTTC
>JBFJWU010000088.1:0-10716 GCA_041623475.1 bacterium
CTGATGTACGGCATCATTCTGGGGCCTATCTGTATTTATCTCCTGGGCGCTGTCGAGGGGTTGATCTGGACTGTCCTGTTCTGGGCAACCGTGACCTACCTGCTGGTCTTGCATGGGTCGATCTACGACACCGCAATTCCTGACGAATTCATGATGCACGTTATTGGTGGGGCCATGATCGCCTTGATATTTGTAGCGACCATAGAGTCAGTTCGGGATGTCTACGCCCGCCAATCCGTACATATCGCCCGGCAGTTGCGTGACCTGTCGGGAACGGACTCGCTGACAGGGTTGCCCAACCGACGCCAGTTGGATGACCTGCTCAGGCAAGAGGCTAATCGCAGTCGCCGTTTTGGCATCGGGTTCAGTGTTGCAATGATTGACGTTGACCATTTCAAGCGGGTCAATGACGAATTCGGTCATTTGGTCGGGGACGAGGTGCTTGCGCAGATTTCGGCGACGATCCGGGATGCGGTCCGTAATATTGACTTTGTCGGTCGTTGGGGTGGCGAGGAGTTCCTTGCCATATTCCCGGGAACGGACGAACAAGGCTCGCTGGTCGCAGCCGAAAAGATCCGAAATGCGGTTGCTTCAACCAGGTTCGCGGATGTTGAGCAGGTTACCGTCAGTATCGGCGTTGCCGAGTATCGTGCCGAAGAACGGATTGAATTATTGGTCGGGCGCGCAGACACACTGCTGGCCAGTGCAAAACGCGCCGGTCGAAATCAGGTTTCCTGACCGGGCGGCCCCGTCGGTGGAACCTTTCCGGGATTGCGTTGGCGGTAATCCCACGAAACTACTCCAAGGGCCATCGTTGTTTCGTATAATTCCTCGGCCAGGAATGCGATTCCGAAATACAGCATCGGTCGATTATCCCAGATCAGCGCGCCGGCGATAACTGCACAACCGACGGCAACCAGGACACCGCGACCGCCACGGATCATCAGGACCGGGCCTTCGTCGTCGTTAATTCGACGCAGTCCATAGATCAGTGTTCGCAGACCGCGAATTCCAAAAAACGCACCCACGATCGCCAACGCGTCCAGGATCAGTGCCTGTTGGACATCCATCTCTACATGGTAGCCCGTGTGTCCACAATAGAAGGTGCTTTCCGAAAAAGGATTGGTCAGACCGCGCCGTTGCCCGTGGATCGTGGGGACGGACGCCGGGTGCTACTTTAAAACAATCGTTTTAGATTCGGTAAACCTATTGGAGCTGTTCATGCTGCGCTATCGTGCGGATCGCAAAACCCTGTTGTGGATGGCCATGACGACCGCCTTGTTTGCCTGGTTGTGGAATGCGTCGACCTTTAATGGCTGGGCGTATGGGCTGTTTTTGTACTTTTCGGTCGCGGCGTCTGTTATTGCCCACAACCACAATCACGTCAGGATGTGGAAACGCCGTTCCTTGAATATCCTGACCGATGTCTGGATTACGCTTTTCTACGGTTTTCCCGTATTTGGCTGGATCCCGACCCACAACAAGAACCACCACAAGTTCACCAATCGCGAGCCGGACCACACCCACACATGGCGCTTTATGGAGGGGAACAACCTGCTGACATTATTGACCTACCCGACTATCAGTGCCTGGTTCCAGCAGCCGGCGATTCGCCAGTATGTTGGCGAGATGCGCCAGAAGAACCCGCAATTGTTTCGCGAGGCTATCATCCAGATCGTTGCGGTTGTGTCCTGGGTGATCGGCGCGTTTCTGCTGGACTGGAAAAACGCGCTGCTCTACGTCGTAATTCCCCAGCAGGTTTCGATGAATACCGTACTGGTATTTAATTATGTGCAGCATGTTCACGCGGACGAGGAAGATGAATGGAACCATTCGCGTAACATCACCGGTTGGCTGATGAATTTTCTGTTGTTTAACAACGGCCTGCACACTGTTCACCACATTCGGCCTGGACTTCACTGGAGCCTGACACCGCCAGCGCATCGTGAAATCGAGCACCGGATCAATCCTGAGTTGAACGAGCCGTCGTTCCTGTGGTACCTGTTTCGCACCTACGTCCTGGGGCTGTTTGTCCCTCGCTTTCGGTCTGATTCGATGCGTTTGCGACGCCTGGGCACCAGCGAGGCGATTGCCGCCTGACAAAATCCGGCTGGCGGGCATCTGGCGAGTACCACTAGACGCTGGTTTCATGTCGGAATGAACGGCGAATGGAACATACTGGCGAAGACCGCTTTTGTCAATATTACAACTTACAGGCAAAACGGTTCTCCGGTAAAAACACCGGTCTGGGTCGGTTTCGGTGATCAAGCCGCGTGGGTCTGGACCAATCGGGATACCTGGAAGGTCAAACGACTGGCTGCGAATCCGGCCTGTCAGTTACGACCGTGCAACGTGACCGGCAGGCGTGAGTTCGGACCTGTGTTAACTGGCAACGGGACAGTCCTGGCTGACCGGGATCGAGAGCTGGGGCGTCGATGGTTCCTGAAGAAGTATCCGGTACAGTTTCGAATTTATGAATGTCTGGGCAAGTTGAGAGGCAGCGACACGGTGTTTATCAAGATTGACCCCGAAGAAAACGTTGCAGACCAGCGCCATTGACGTGCCGCCAGAGGTGAACCGATGACCGATAAGCCCAGTGTCAAGGAATATTTCGAGCCTGCCGCCGATGTCGATTTCGACGCATTCAAAGCGGTGGTCGAATCGCGGCGAAGCGTCCGCAAGTTTGCTGATGAGCCGATTCCGGACGAGATCGTCGATCAATGCCTGGATCTGGCACTATTGGCGCCGACATCGTCCAACCTGCAGTGCTGGGAATTTTTCCGTGTCGTCGACCCGGTCAAAAAAGAACGGTTGGTCGAAGCGTGTTTGTCCCAGCCGGCGGCATCGACGGCCCCGGAGTTGATTGTTGCAGTGGCCCGAATTGACACATGGCGTGACCATTCTGAACAGATGCTGGAGTTATTCGAGTCATCTGAATGGGAGTGGCCGAGGACAATGAAATTGTATTACCGGACCATTACCAAAATTGGCTACGGACAAGGTCCATTGGGACTTCTGGGGCCGGTCAAGAAACTAGTTGGAACGGTTGGCGGACTGTTCCGTGCCATACCCAGGGGCCCGGCCAGTCGCGCCGAAATGACAACCTGGGCGGTTAAAACTACTGCGCTGGCGTGCGAAAACCTGATGCTGGCATTTCGGGCAGCGGGCTATGATTCGTGTCCGATGGAAGGTATGGACGAGGTGCGTGTTGCAAAAATCCTGGGGCTGCCGCGCTCCGCAACCGTCGTAATGGTGATCAGTGCGGGCAAGCGGGTCCCCGGTGGCATATATGGGCCACGTTTGCGGCTGGAACGGGAACGCTTTATTCACACTGTCTAAGCTGCGTAATATTGGCGCAATCATATTGCCGCCCGGCAGACGGCAATCCGGCAGCCGCAATTCTTAACAGATTGTCTCGAATCGTAACGGTCCATCGGCGTCGTTGGCGTCGTAACTGGCTAACTGAATATCCGCACATGTGCTGATCCGGGGCAGGTTTCGCAATTCTTCAGTCGCGGCTACAACCGCCGACGTGTTGTGTGCCTTCGACCAACGTCCGACCGATACATGGGGCAGGTACGGCATCGAACGAGGCTCGGTCCTTATTGCGGTCAACGCCTGTCGCGCCATCATGAGTGTCGGGTCAGGGTAAACTTCCAGGAACGGCGTCGATGTGAACGAATTAAACCCGCCGATTTCAAGTTGGACGGTGGGGCCGGGACGGATTGCAGCCTCGCACATCGATCGGATGAGATTCCATTCGATATCGTCACTCCATTCAGGGTGCTGGACCGCGAATCCGCAGACAAAGACAGTGACGTGGGGTTGTCGCCGGTGGTCCGGGACAAGATACGCTCCCAGGCAACGACGTGTTTCGGTTATGCGGTCGGTGATCTCGGGATCTGCGAGGCACAACGCCAGCACATAGTATCGAAGTCGGCCGCGGTGCCACCGCTCGATCAGTCCGGGTGTCTGGGGCAGGCAACGTCGGGTATCCACAAATACCTGCCAGTTTTCAGCGTATGCATCGGCAAGCCAGTGGCGCACGCCTTGCGGGTTCGAATCAGGCGCCCTCAACAGCCAGATCCGTTCGTATCGACTGATGATCATCGCGGTCCAGATGGTAGCCGCTGATTACCAGCATTGATATCACGCTGAACGCACACGGTACACCCGCATATAAGGATTTGATCGCAAGTATGACATCGGCTGACTGGGCGATGTTGGGTTTGTATCCGACCACGCTGAGAATCGGCAGCGCGGCACCAATGCCTAGCGCGGCCGATGCCTTGCGTGCTATCGACCAGAGCCCCATAAACAGTCCCTCTCGACGGTGGCCTGATTCCAGTTCATCCAGGTCGATGACATCTGCCTGCATGGATGCAGGTAACGCAATAGACGCTGCGCTACCGGTCCCGGAAATGACAGTAAGGACTCCAAACCAGAATTCTGCACCGGGCTGCAGCAAGGGGACCAACGCAAACGCGCCGGTGTTGACTGCCATCGTTGCCAGCCAGGCGATCTTCTTGGATGTCCGACCGGACAACCAGACCCAGAACGGCAGCGCGACAATACCGGTTGCCAGATACAGGACCAGAAACAGGTCTTCACGCGCGCTCTGGAGCACATACTCGACGTAGTACAGCATCAATGTCGCAGGCAGGTTGCTGCCGATCGCGTTGATTGCGTAGGCAATAAACAGGATCCGAAAGGGTTTGATTCGGAATGCGGTCAAGCTGGCGGGGGACGGAGTCCGCGCCGGTTCACGGGAAACTTCCTTGACGCGCCAGACGCAGATCAGGCCGGACACGGCCATGAGCGGCGCAAGAACCCAGGCCATAAAACCGATTTTTTCGGTTTCGGTTTGAATTCCAGCCAGGGACCCACCCACAAATGGCAGGGACGCGGCGAACAGAAATCCGGCAATCAAGGCGCCGTCACGCACTGCGGTCAGGCGAGTGCGGTCGTCGTAGTCTCTTGAAATTTCGGGGACCAGAGCTTCATATGGGATGGTTACGACGGTCCAGGCGACAAACGTCAGGAACAGGCTAGCGGCCAGCCAGACCGCTCCATAGTCCCGGGCGGCAACTGGTGGGTTCAGCAGGGCCCAGACAAAGATGGCCACGAAGACAGATCCGATGGCGATGTACGGCCTGCGGCGCCCCCAACTGCTTGTTGTCGAGTCCGAGATTCGCCCTATCAATGGATCCAATACTGCATCGAAAAGGCGGGCGGCCAGAAGAATTGTGCCGACCAGTGCGACCGGTACCCCGACAACGTCGGAGTAATACTTTGGAAGATGGATGTACAGTGGCACACCGATTCCGGCAAGGGCAAAAGCGGGCAGCGCATAGGCTGCAGTGTCCGCGGCAGACAGTCGTTTTTCAGTCAAGTCATGAGTTCGGCAGCAGGCGTTCGCGCAGGCGGTCGTCCATAGACGAATCGCTCAACCAGATTCCAAACAACGCTCGGGCAAATTGGTCGCCGCGAACAGTTCCCAGCCGCTGCCCGTTGTGGTACAAGGTCGTGCCGCGGCCTGGTTCGAATTTCAGCGTATATCGATCGCCGCTCTGGATGTCCCGGTAGAGACTGTTGAATGCCTGTATCTCCCGGGAAAGTTGCTCGAGGGCCTGGTCTCCTGCGACTTTCCTGATGCCTCGTATGGTTACGTCAGCGAAATCCCCCGCATCGATATCGTGGAAATAGACGATCTCCAGCGCCTTGAGTTCGCGATCCGGAAGTGGCTGGACTGGCTGGCGCGGATCCACGTAGTGACCGGCTGCGAACACTTTGATCACGCCCAGGTAACGATACACTCCGCTGCCGGCGAGAACCAGTTCATTGCCATTGATGATTTTGCGTTCTGGGAAGTACCGGTCGCTGAACGTATTCGCGCCGACGCCTGTCGCCCCAAAGGTTATCGCTACGATCAGCAACGCGGTCGCAGCGTTTTTGGGTGGCAACGGAACGAATGCCGATGTCCGTTCCACATACTCCTGGTAGCCAGGTTTGTTCTTGATCATGTTCTTCTCCAGCATCGGGACGCCGGAAATTCGGGTCAGGAAAACGGTCATCAGGATCGGCGACAGTAGACCCCAGGCACCCAGATCGCTGCCCATGGCAACGATGGAAATACCCCACCAGACCAGGGAATCGCCGAAATAATTCGGATGCCGGGTGTAACGCCACAGCCCCTTGTCCATGACTTTCCCGGCGTTGTCCGGGTCCGCCTTGAACTGGCGAAGCTGCCAGTCACCAATCGCTTCAAACGCTAATCCAATAGCCCAGACGACAAGGCCGGTAATTGCAGCAGGATCAAGCGGACGCCCGCCTGATGCAACGATCTGAACAGGCAACGAAATAACGGAAATCAGCAGTCCCTGGAACAGGAAGACTTTGAAAAGGCTGGTCCACCAAAAACGGGCGCCTTCCTCTTCGCGCCATTCGCGGTAGCGAAAATCTTCGCCGTTTCCGTGGTTCCGGGTCCAGATGTGCCAGCCAAGTCGTAATCCCCAGATACCGGTCATGCTGACCAGCAGCACGAGCGTGGCCGAGCTGGATGTCCAGGGAAACAGCAGGCAGGCAGCTGCGACAATGGCGTAGCCCGGTCCCCAAAATGAATCAACGATGCTGGCGTCCTTGATCGGCAAAGAACGAAGCCACAGCAATATCATCGCGACCTGGACAACGCCAAGGGTCGCAAGCCAGTTGATTAGCAGCGGTTCCATCACAGGGACTCCAGCCACTCGGCAAACGGTCGGATTGCCGTGAACATTTTTACACCGCCGAGCCCTTCTGGCATGGCATCGCTGGGTGCATCAAGGGAAGCGCCGCCAACCGCAATCCGCACATCGTCACGGGCGGGTTCCAGGTCCAGGATCAGGCGCAGGTCTCGAATGGCGTCCGTCGTCGTTGCGGCTGGCGAGTAGGAGATGCAGGTCAGTCTGGCCCCGGATCTCTTGCCCATCGTTACGAACTCAACCGTCGGGACGTTCGCGCCCAGGTAGTAGACCGTCCAACCAAGGGACTCCAGGATCGTGCGAATACAGAAAGCCGCAATTTCGTGGTCATTTCCCTGCGCGCAGCCAACGATGGCGGTTGCATTGGCACGCGGGGCGGGAAACGCCCGGCGCGCTTCATTGAGCGCATACAAACCATGCTGGACAGTCTTGGATACGACATGTTCATGGCTGACAGAGATGTCGCCGCGTGCCCACATAACGCCGACTCGCTGCAATACAGGGCGCAAGAGTTTGTCGAACACGTCTGTCAGCGGAATATCAGGCTGCCCGCCCAGATAGCGGAGCAACTCAACGATGTTGGGCAGTTGCCGCTCCTCGATCCAGCGCATGGCGACCTGTTGCAGATTGGCCCAGTCGCCATTGTTCTCTGCCGTCTGCAGGCCGGCCCAGACATGCTTTCCGTCCGCTTCGAATACGGCCAGGGGAAATTCGATATCACGCTGCCCGGCAAACGCCATCAGGTCGTCAAACTTGATGCGGCGGTGTCCGCCAGACGTTGTCGTTGTCGGCAGGTCGCCCTGGTTGGACCAACGTTTGACGCTGGATTCGTGAACATCCAATAATCTGGCCGCCTTGGCTGATGTCAACTCGATCGATTCCATTTCTCTGGTGTCCTTGTCCTGCTCCGATTGCCGGAGGTTGACTGCTTGGCAATTAAACATTATTTTAGCACACAAAGAACGTATTGCAACTGATCAGTAAAGATTTATAATATTCAAAACGTTCAATTTGACAAAAACGAACGGTATGGTACAGTGGGTTCAGCCAAAGGAGGCCACAATGAATTCACTTATTGAATCCGGTCTGATACCAGATGCTCTGATCCGTGCTGGTATTCGAGTCGTTTCACGAATGCGATTGTTTGAACAACATCGCAACGGCGATTTGACCCGGTTCCTCAATCAGATGGAACAGTCACCAATCGCAACTAATACTGACGATGCTAATGATCAGCACTACGAGTTGCCGCCGGGATTCTTTGAACTGGTTCTTGGGCGCAACCTGAAATACAGCAGTTGTTACTGGGATGACCAGACGCAATCCCTGGACCAGGCCGAGGCAAAGATGCTTGAATTGACCATTGGTCGTGCCAGGATTGCCGACGGCGACCAGGTGTTGGAGCTTGGGTGCGGGTGGGGGTCCCTGACGGTAGCAATGGCTCGTCAATTTCCAAATTCGCAATTTACAGCGGTATCGAACTCGGCACCTCAGCGCCGTTACATAGAGGCACGTCTGGCCGCAGAGGGGCTCGGCAATGTCCGGGTCATCACGGCCGATATGAACAATTTCGATCCAGTCGATCGCTTTGACCGTGTTGTGTCCGTCGAAATGTTCGAACACATGCGCAACTACAGGGAACTGCTGGCCAGGGTAACCAGTTGGTTAAAACCCGGCGGCACGATCTTCATCCATATCTTTTGTCACAGAAAGTTCGTCTATCCGTACGAGATCAAGGATGCCACGGATTGGATGGCCCGTTATTTTTTTACCGGGGGAATGATGCCCAGCTTCGACATTTTCGAGAACTATCCGGATATCGTTCGGCTGGATTCGTTGTGGAAGGTTGACGGGACGCACTACAAGCATACGGCCAACGCGTGGCTCAACAACATGGATCGTCACCGCGACCGGATCATGGACATCTTTGAGAACACGTACGGAACGGAGCAGGCGACCCGATGGTTCCGTTATTGGCGCGTATTCTTTATGGCCTGCGCAGAAATGTTTGGCCTGCGCAACGGTCAGGAGTGGTTTGTCGGGCATTACCTGTTGCGCCCGGCGGCGGACGTGCGCGACGGCCGTGACCACCAGAAGGCGGCTTGACCGTGCGAAACCGCGTTGCCATCATTGGTGCGGGGATTGCCGGCAACTCGGCGGCCTGGGAACTGGCTGCAGATTACGACGTAACGGTCTTTGAAGCTGAAGCCAGGCTGGGCGGGCACACACGGACATCGACTTTTGAATTTGACGGTCGTGAATACGCCGTGGACACCGGATTTATTGTCTACAACCGCGACACCTATCCCGATTTCTGCCGATTGCTTGGCGAATTGAATGTTCCAACCCAGGACAGTGACATGAGTTTTGGCGCAATGGACCAGGCCAGTGGTGTCGCCTACAGTACCCGATCATTGTCCTCTTTGTTTGCGCAACGGCGAAACCTGCTGCGGCCATCCTATTATCGTGTCTGGACCGATTTCATCCGGTTGAGCCGGGTTGCGCCGAAACTCGAAAGATCCCTGGCGCCTACGGTGACAGTCGGTGAGTACCTGGACGAACACGGTTACTCGATCCAATTTCGCGACTTGTTTGTAATTCCAATGGCAGCGGCCATCTGGTCCGCAACGCCCGGCGCCATTACGTCGTTCCCGATGCTGACGATGGTTCGATTCATGCAAAATCACCGGATGTTGCAGCCCAGCGGACAGCCGATGTGGAGGGTCATCAAGGGCGGGTCGCGTACATATGTCGACGCATTGTACCGGTCGCTTCCGGTAACCGTCAGGCGCGCGGCGCCGGTCCGGTCAGTAGTTCGAGCCAAGGGGGGAGTGACCGTCATTGAACAGTCTGGCGCAAGTCAGTTTTTCGACGCTGTGGTCATTGCAACGCACAGTACGCAGGCTCTTTCGCTGCTGGACAATCCGACAAAGCACGAGCATCAGGTCCTGGGGGCAATTCGCTACCAGCCCAATACTGCGATCCTGCATACAGACACGGCCGTTCTGCCTGACAACCGCCGCGCCTGGGCCAGTTGGAATTATCGTGTCAGCAAGGGGGGCAGCCAGCCTGTATGCGTGACCTACGATATGAATCGACTGCAATCCATCGAATCCCCCCATCATTTCCTGGTAACGCTGAACGGATCTGACCTGGTTGAACCAGGCAGGATCCTGGAAGTGGTTGACTATGAGCACCCGGTGTTCGACGTAGCTGCTATCAATGCACAGTCGCAATGGCAGCAGATCAGCGGCGTTCGGAACATTTTTTTCGCAGGTGCGTACTGGCGCTACGGGTTCCATGAGGACGGTGTGTTCAGCGGGCTTCGCGCAGCCAGACAACTGCGGCAAACACTGGGAACGCGGGCGCTGGACAGGGTCGCGAATGCATAGCGCGATTTATCAGGGAAAGATTGTCCATCACCGGTACGGACCCCGGCGGCACCGGTTCAGCTATCAGCTGTTCATGGTTTACCTGGACCTGGGTGAACTTGCCACAGTTTTTGATGGAATACCCGGTTGGTCCGTGAACCGAGCGGCACCGGCCCGTTTTTGCCGTTCTGACCATTTTGGGGACCCTGGGATCCCGCTCGACACCTGTGTACGTGACCTGGTCGCCCGCGAGACCGGTGTCAGGCCCGACGGGCCGGTTCGAATGCTGACCCATTTGCGTTATTTCGGTTACGTGATGAACCCGGTGTCGTTCTATTACTGTTTCGATTCCTCGGGCCACGCCGTTGAAACGGTTGTTGCCGATGTCAGTAATACACCCTGGGACGAACGTCACCAGTACGTGTTGCCTGTCCGCAGTCGACGCTCTGGCGTCAGCCAGTTCCGATTCGGCAAGGATTTTCACGTCTCACCATTTATGCCGATGGACCAGACATACGAATGGTCATTTTCGGATCCGCTCGAATCCCTGGCCGTTGTCATGCGGAATTTGGACGCAGGCAAACCCGTATTTCATGCGTCACTCA
>JBFJWU010000089.1:0-10700 GCA_041623475.1 bacterium
CCGAAAACCAGAGCATCGCGACCGACTTGCTGAGCGATATCATGCGACCGTCGCTTCGGGATGATGACTTCGAGATGGAAAAGCAAGTGATCATTGAAGAAATCGCCAAGTACGAAGACCAGCCGCCGTTCGGTGCGTTCGAAAAGTGCATGGCAGCTCACTTTGCCGGTCACCCGCTGGCTCGCAGCGTGCTGGGAACAACGGCCAGCGTCGGCGGGCTTATTCCCGGTCCACTACCGGGGCAAGGTCGTATTTGGAATTTACATGGATGGCGGTGACGGCGGTTACATCAATCCCGACATTGCCGATATCCTGATCCTGGCCCAGCGTGTACCGGCAGCCGTTGAGCGGCTGGTGCGGACCCTGCAGGCGGCCTGATCGACTTTGTTGATCAACGAAAACCGTAAAGATCCCCGACCGGTGCGCCCTGCTCCATCAGTTTCAGCAGGTCGCGCGCCAGGTCTCTCTCGCGATCCACGGATGAATCCCCTGCCCCATTGATCGTTGCGTCGAACTGATCGATTCCGGATCGCATGGTCAGGATCGCGTCGTCAAGCCGACCGGCCGCGTAGCCTGCTGATGCAGCTGCCATTGCTGTGACCAACCCTGCCAATGCAACGGTTTTGTTAACGCCGGGCTGGCTGAACCATTGGCCGCCAGGTGCCACGGTCCTGTCGATGTCGATGGAAAGTGTCTCATTGACCGACATTCCGTCAATCTGCGTGTAGGCCAACTGGAGCTCAGCCTGAAAAGGCCCATTGAATGGTCCACCAAGCTCGAGCAACAGCGCACCGCGGTTTTTGCTGAGAAACACGGATCCGACGTCCAGGCCAGGGTCCGATGCATCGCCTGTTGGAAATCCGAATCCCCGGCGAACCAGCGTCGGCGGGACAGACTGCACGTGGACAACCAGGTCGTGCGCAATTGGGCTGAACATCCACGGCCAGTTGTCCAGCATCAGTTGATCCGCATCTGGCGGAACAAACAGGCTGAACGCATTGCCACCCCGCAGCGTAGACATGGTCGCCATGACCTGCTGGCCCAGCCCCAGCCCCACTCCGAACACCGTCAGTCCGATGCCATTGCCGGCTGCCTCGTCAGCCATGCTCGCAAAACCGTCGCCGCCGGTTAACCCGACATTTGGCTGTACATCCGTGAACAAGGCGACCCGGGTCTGCCGGGTATCGTGTTCATCCTGGGCGCTGCCGGCCAGGTCAAATGCCTGTCGCAGTCCAGCTTCCATATTTGTGCTGCCGCCGTGACCAATTCCGTCAATGGCCCCCTGGACCACGTCGGTTGCCGCACCGGATACGAACGGCAACACCGTTTTGACACTGCTGCCAAATGTCACGATCGCAATTCGGTCGTCGGCACCCAGCTGCATCGCAATCAAACGCAAAAGTCGCAGGGCCACCGCCGCAGGGGTACCGTAGTCACCCGAGTCGGTTGTGTAATCCCACCCCATAGATCCGGACACGTCAACAACGGCGACCAGGGACAGGCTGTCCCGCTGGAAACGGTCAGGATCGACATTAGACGACAAACCGACCTGGACCCATCCGGTCGCGCCCCCGTCGGCGCCTGCTGTAATGCCGGTCGCCGCCCTCAGGCACAGGCGCCGGTCACAGACCGGGCCCGATACCGGCAAATCGTGTTCGCTGAACATACCCTCGACTGAAAACGCTTCCGGCGGCGGCACCTGCCCGTTGGCAATCAGCTCACGCGCCAGGCCCATGTCCTGGACGCCGCCTGCTGTCGCGCCAAATTCACCGCTTTCTATACCGCCAGCAAAATTCCCGCCTTCGCTCAGTGCCCGACCCGCGCCCAGAAAGCCGGCGTCGCTGCAGCCAATAAGGGTGCTGGCAAACGCAAGCAGGACTGTCATGGCCCATGTCTTCATCTCATCCTCCTTGCCACATTCCGGATGCGGCGTGAAAAGCGGCGACCCGGGCCCTGGGCCGCCGCCGGTTCAGGGCGTTACGTCCCGCCCCAAATGTGAAAGTTTCTGCAACAAAATGTCGCGACCGGACGCCCCGCAGGCACCACAGCGCTGCGTCGATGACGAATGGCCCGACGAATCGTGGCTGCAAACGGCGAACCCGGTGCCACAGCAGATCCGGGCGTCTCCATCAATACCACCACCAGCCGTACCCTGTGGTCGGCAATGCCACTGTGCCCAGCACCAGGTCGCTGTTGTCGACTGGCGTCGCCTTGACTCCGATCCGTGACACGGAATACAGGTACGACGCACCGCCACTGGTCATAATCACGCTGCGGGTTGGCGATGCCGCCCAGACGTAGGCGCCGTACTCACATTCCTCGGCAATCCACGATTCAGAGGGATCGGCGCAGTAGCTTTGCCAGGTCAGTTCGCTGTGGTCGACGCGGCCGGTTTCAGTAATACCGGTGGCCGGGTCAACATGAAATGTGGCGATTCCACTGAAATACTGATCCCGTTCCCAGTCCGCAACAGTCAACGGCACAGCCAGGATGCCCCGCGGTTCGTAGAATGTAAATGCCCGGTGATCGTATTCGGCCGGGCTCCATGTCCAACCGCTGTAGCCGACATCAGGCACGTGTTTGTGCAGCAGTTTGGGATCGGCCGGGTCCCGGACATCAAACAGTTGCAGCGAAACTCCACCGATGACACCTTCATCATCACCGTCGCGACCGACGGTCAGCAGGTAGTCTTCGCCGATTGGATGGATGTAGGTGCTGAAGCCCGGGATTTTCAGTTCGCCTAACAGCTTCGGTGCTTCCGGGTTGGACAGGTCAATTGCAAACAGCGGGTCCACCTGGCGAAAGGTCACCAGGTAGCCAATGTCCCCGACAAAACGGGCGGAAAATATCGACTCGCCGGGGGCCAGTCCATCCAGGTGTCCCAGATTCGGTAACTGCCCCGGTTCAACAGCAAGCGTGTACACACCGTTGCTGGCCTCGTCCCAGTCTGTCGTGGCAACACGCAGGACATCGTCCCGCTCGCTGAAGCTGAATTGATTGTCGACCCAGCCAGGAACTCGTCCCCAGCCCTGATAAACAGGGCGCTGGTCAGAAACCTCGAACCGGTAGATTACGGTCTCCGAAGGCTGGTCACCATCCCACCACCAGCCGCCACTGGACTGTGAGACGTACAGGTTGTCCTGGCTGGCATAGGTCAACCACGCATTATTCTGGACTGCGGTGGCCTGGGGGTTGGCCCCGTCGACATCGACGCTGGTAACGACAACCATCCCCGGCGACATCGTCACGCCAGGCCGCATCACGTTCTGGCAACCGACAATGTTGGCCGGCTCGAAATCATCCCCGGTACGAATAAACGTACGGGGCACCAGTTCTGCATCCGGAATCTGCTGGATCCGGTCCTGGATCAGCGATCGCAGCCGCGCGGCGGCGGTTGCCCGTCTGCGGCCACTTCCGTACAGGTCATCGACCAGGTTCCAGAATTCCTGATCATTGTCCAGCGCGTGGGGCAGATACTGTTCGAATCGGGACACGATATGCACACGATTTCCAACCCGGCGACTGCTCAGCAGCCAGCCTTCGATAACGATTTCACGGTCGACACCCGGCACGGCAGGATCAGTCGCGTCGACGAAATGCGCCCGCACACCACTGAATCCGTGATCCAGATCGACGCCCGGCAACTCCAGGCTGGACTGACTGCCGGCGGAATCAGGTCCGTCATAGCCGGGCTCGACAGAATATGCGTACGCGTAATCCTGGCCAAGAACCACGATTCGTTTACCGTTGTCCGAGTAATACATTTCTCCCGGTGTGCCATCCAGTTCCAGCCGGCTGGTTTCCGTCATCGCGTCAGGAGGAAATGCATCAATGATCGACAGATAGCCGCCATTGACAATCGCAATCGTGCCATCCGGCAACGTCTTGACGATGTCCGCCTCGTCCACTCCGGCTTCCTGGATATTGGTCGTCGATACGTCGTCGGGCAGGGAGTTGCCATCGTCGGCCGCGCCACTGGTTGCGGCGGCATCTTCCGAAAACGCAAGGTCGGCTTCAAGGATGCCGCGACCATCGTAATAACTGCTTTCGATGTACTGCCGGTACCAGGCCTCGGCCATGTAGTCCCGAAGTTCGTCACACCCCGCGAACAATTGCAAATCCAGTGCAGATTGAGGGATCAAACCGGTTTCGGCCGGGATGCCTGGTGTCCTGCCATTGCCCGGCTCCGTAATAACGCATCCGGCAGTCAGTGCGACAGCACAAAATGCTGCGATTTTACCTTTGCTCATCGTCCACCTCCAGACGCAGTGTTTGCGCCATCAATGTTTCCAGTTCATTAACTTGTGATCGATTGTTGTCAATGTCGACGCGAACCGACCCGTCGGCGGACGGTTGCGCCTGATCCCAGGACGGTGTGGTCAGCCACGTCGACACCGGGGCAACGATCCTTATTGATATTGGATCCTGTCCGGCAACCGGCGGCCGCTCCAGGACGACACCTGCCGCCAGCGACAAATCCGAACGAACCTGCAGGTCGCGGCCGTCATTCAGCAGGGCCGCCAGGTGAAATGACGGCAACCCCTGGTCGCCTGCCGCCAGTCGCAACGTCGCACCGCAAATCCGCGCCCCGTCAGGAACGGCAACAGCGACTCGATCCGAATCAAACGACTCGGTCGGCAACAATACCCACGGTCCTGGCAGCCCGGCACGGTCCCATTCACGCTGGGACGTACAGTCGGTGGCGTGAAAAATCGCAAATTCCCGGATTCCCAGCAGGGCCAGTTGCACCGACGAAACCGGTCCGCTGTAACCGGGTATCGTCTCTGTCACCGGGCCGGAAAGTGGCCGGTCGAAATCAAACGACAACTCGATCTCGACCCCGGCCGGTGCGAACGCCTCTGCGTCACCGTCCAGTTCCTGCCCCGTTGCGTCCTCGGAAACCGATGTCGGTTCGACCGCCGGGCAACTGCCAATGACGATGGTTCCGCCGCCGCCATCCGCAGACTGCACGTTGTCAGATCCGGATTCACAAGGTCCGCATCCGGCAAACCCGGCCATCGCGATGGCCAGGAACAGGACGGCAAGCGGACGACTCATCGGCTGGCGTCCTGTCGTGTCAACGCGAATACCTGCAGGTTGCACTGGACGACCTCGCCGACCGGGCGCGTACCTTCCTGCAGTGCGAGGATCCGATAGAACAACGATGACATCGTTTCCTCGGCCCAGGCCCGAACCGTATCCAGTTCGCTGGCAGGCACAGTCACTGTAAAACCGTTTATTGATCGCTCGCTGCGATCCAGCAGATCAAGCGCCCGTTCGCCCAGTCGAATCATTGACCGTTGGTACTCCCTCAGTAGAAAACTGTCCAGTTCAGGATCCGGGGCGACGACGCGTTCAGTCACGATTGCGTGCCCGTTCCTGATTTCCAGCATGCCCAGGTCCTGCAGGACATCCAATGCGCGCCGGGCATCCCGTGGATTCACCCTGGGCGACGTGCGGTCGGCAATCCAGTCAGGATCCGGCAGGAAGCCGTCCAGGCTGGCCATCGTGTGAACGACCGGAATAAACCATTCTGTGTAATACGCAAGCCGGGCTGCCTCCAGCCGACCTGTTCCCCGCGCCAGGGACCGCTGGACCAGCTGCTCAAAAAAAGCTGCGCGCGCTTCAGTTTCCTCGGCCTGGGTGAATTGCACGAGGATCCCGAAAAACTCGATTTCCTCGTCATCGAGGCCGACCGCTGCCCCGATCCGGGCTGCGGTATCGGGTTTCAGGTTTCGTTTGCCATCCAGATATGTCTGTACGTAGCCCGGCGATCCCAGGTCGGCAAATCGCGCAATCTTTCGGAAACTGAAATTCCGTTCGGACGCCTGCTTCCAGGCGCAGAGATCAGCCAGGAATCCCCGTGCATCACGATATTCCCATATCCCGGGCCGTTGAGCCGCTGCCGAATCTGTTGATTTCTTCTTCATAAGTGAACATAAATTACCTTAAAAAACAGCGCTAATCAAGGATATTTTCAAGAAAGTGTACACATTTTGTGAACACAACGGACAACGACTTACTGTTGCTATTCGTCAGGCCTGCGATTAATCTGTTCGATTATGTCCGTCTGCAAGAATCATCCGGACCGATCGGCCCGCCGCGCATGTTTTTATTGCCGGCAGCAGATCTGTCCCGAATGCCAGCATCATCTGGACCACCACATTTTCTGTTCCCATGTCTGCCACATCGACTGGCGACGGGCGGATCGACGAGCCCGCATCAGGAAGAAGTTTGCTGGATTGATGGCAGAGTTCAATCCGTTGATCTGGTGGCGCTACCCCCCGTTTCGGCGGCACGAGTGGGCCCAGCGTGCGATGGTCCTGATGTGGCTGCTGATGTGTGCCAATCTGGTAACCGCTGCCGCCGTATTCTGGCTGGCTCGGGATCAGCCTGCGAGAGCTCGGGCAATTGCCCCGGTCCAACAACTGGACGCAAGCTGGTTATCACCACCGCACATCGTCGACGGCACGGTTGTCGCCAACGCGGCAGCCGGGTCGACTCCGGCATTGGTACTGAAAAATGGCGTCGAGGTTGCCCGAATTCCAGCTGGAAAAACAGCACGTATCGTCGAACCAGCGTCGCCGGCACCGGTTGTCTGGCGATTAGCGAACGCTGGAACCGTCAACGGAGAGTCGTGGACCTGGCCCGAGTTCAACCAGCCACCGATCAAGCAGTTTTCCGATCGTCGCGGCGTCGCGCTGACATTTGATGGCGGTGCCAGTGCAAACATGTTGTCGGGGATCCTGCGGGACTTGCGCAGCCACCGTGTCAGGTCTACGTTTTTCCTGACCGGTCAGTTCATCCAGCGATTCCCCGAAAAAGTCCGGCGCATTATCCTGGGCGGACACGAGGTGGCAAACCATACCTTCAGCCACCCACACCTGACTACATTTGATTCGAACAGCCGACACAATACGCGCGAAGGCGTCACCCGTGATTTTCTGCAACTGGAACTGTTGCGGACCGAGTACAGCTTTGCGCGGTTGGTCGGACAGCCGATGGCGCCGTTCTGGCGCGCACCGTTTGGCGAAACCAATGCCCAGATCGAACAATGGGCCGGCGAACTGGGATACCGTCATGTCGGCTGGACAACCGGACATGACCGCAGCCAGTCCTTTGACACCCTGGACTGGGTCGTTGATCCGGCGGACCCACTGTATGTCAGTGGTGCCGAAATGGCCGAACGGGTCGTCGACCTGGCTGCGGCCAGACCAAACCGGGGGATAATTGTCCTGATGCACGTCGGCGTCGACCGGCGGTCTGATCGCGTCCAGGATCATCTGCCCCGTTTGATCGACGGGCTGCAGTCGCATAAACTGCCAGTTCTAACCGTGTCGGAGTTGCTGGCCAGCGGACCGACCCCTGACCGGGACGTAGCTGTCGCCGATCCAGGCGCGACCGACTGAATCTGATCGACCCAGGTTTCTTCAGGAAATTTACGACTTGAATCCCGATCGCAGAACATTTCTGGCTTCAGGTGCGTCAGCAGTTGCCGCATCTGCGTTGCCCGCGACGGCACAGGCAGACCTGCTGCAACAGGTCGAGCAGATCCCGCTGACGGATCTGAACCCGTATTCCACGGATACCGCGATATACGAACGTATCGTTGCCGCGATGCTGGACTCGGATGCGGGCAAGCGTATTGTTGAACGACTCTGGTTTGGCTATACACGGACAGACGATTTTGCGTACGGCGAACGCGCAGTCATCCTCTGCTACTCGTGGTGGCGCACCTATCCAATGGGTCCGGACCGAATTCGCTCCGCAATGGCTGGCCGCAGAATGGCAAAACTGTTGCAGAACCGGGCTCCCGATCATCCGGCCGGACGGTTCTGGGGATCGTTATTCATGGGTGCAGAAGCGATCAGCCGCGGCCTGTTGAACGCAGTCAACCTGATTCCAGACAGCGAAAAAATGATGAATCGCGTTCTCAGCGAGCATCCAGACTACTTCTATTACCTGCCAGCAACCATGCTGGGCAAACTGTATACCAAGGCACCCGGTTTTCCGATCAGCGTCGGCAACCTGTCAAAGGCCATCGATTACCTGGAGGCGGTGCGCGAGAAGCAGGCCGACTATCTTGCTGTCTGGTATTTGTTTATGGCCGAAGCCTTGCATCTGGACGGACGTACCGAACAGGCGCTGGCGTTACTGGATGACATTCCCATTCGCTGCAAACCAATCGATGTCGGAACCCAGTACACCTATGAAACAACGCTGGCCGATGCCGAAAGTTTTCGCCAGGCCATCAAGTCCGGGACCTACAACAAATTGACCTGGGACCCCCTGCTGGAACCGGCGCGCACAATCCGTACACCGAAGCCTGGAACCACAGAGCAGGCCGGACCGGGGGCCTGACTGCACAAAAAGCGCCCTGTTCGGCTATCGTAATAGCCTGAATCAGCGGACCTCTACACATCGGTAAACGACACTTGGACTTCAGCCGCATCTACGCGCGCGTTCGCGCTGCGTTTGACACCAGTCATGACGCAATTCAGGCGGAGACGTTTGACCAGTGGCGCAGTGTATTTGCGATCCGGCGGCTGCGCCTGGCATTGCTGATCATCCTGTTCGGCAACCTGGCGTTCCTGGTCATGGATTTTGTCCTGCACCCGCAGGAGTTTGCCAATCTTGTGAAGTCAAGGGCAGTCCTGTCGGCGGCAATTGTTCCCGTGGTCGGACTGCTGTTTGTTCCGGCCATCAGCCGCTGGCCGCGCCTGGCCATGTTGTCCGGCGGCATCGGCATCAACTATCTGCTGGCCAGCAGTCATGTATTTGATGTCTACGCCGCCGTCACAATGTTCGACATATTCGCGGTGTCCAGCTATTACCTGGGGTTGACGCTCGCCATTCTGGTCGTAACGCTGCTGGTCCCGGTTTACCTGGGTACGCACCTGTTCACCCAGGCTTTGATTGTTGGTTTCTACGCCCTCCACTATCGCGAAGTCGGCATTTTTCCCGGTGAACGGGAAGCCCTGTTCAACGATGCATTCCACAGCCTTTGGATCTGGGTGGTTGGCGACATCCTGATATTTATCCAGGGACGCATGTTGCGCAGTGAATTTGACGCCCGCCGCATGCTGGAAAGCACCAATCGCAAGCTCGGCGACGCGTACGCAAAATTGTCTGAACTGGACCGGATGAAAGGCGACTTCTTTGCCAATGTCAGTCACGAACTGCGAACCCCGCTGACCCTGATCCTGGGATCGTTACAATCGATCGCCGGGCGACTACCCTCTCCGGATTTGTCAAAGGCCGTCGATGTCGGCATTCGCAACGCGTCCCGGCTGCTGGTCATGATTAACGAACTTCTGGACCTGGCCCGCTTCGACAGCGGTCGGGCAGCACCCAAAAAGAAGGACGTTGACGTCGCGCGACTGGTTCGCGAAGTCGCCGCCAATTTTGACAGCAGTGGCACCGACCGCGAAATTGTCGTAACCGGCGCGCAGGACCCGGTAGCAGCCACGATTGATGCGCGGCAGGTCAAGAAGGTCCTCTACAACTTGTTGTCCAACGCGATGAAATTTACGGACCCGATGGACGGACGAATTGAAGTTGCCCTGCGTAACCTTGCGGACACGATTGAACTGGAGGTCCGGGACAACGGTCAGGGGATGCACAAGGATGAACTGGAAAAGATATTTGACCGTTTTTCCCAGGCTGAAAGCCACGCATCCACGTCGGTAGAAGGCACAGGAATCGGCCTGGCGCTGGTCAAGGAAATTGTCGATGCCCACAGCGGCTCCATTGACGTCGACAGTCATCCCGGCGCAGGGACCCGGTTTTGTATCACACTGCCCCGTGGGGATGCCGAGGTCCACCGGCTGGCTGACGTCAGCGACGGCGAAGCTGAAATGCTGGACGACCTGTATCGCGCCGGCCGGCACGCAGCCGCCCCTGACGATTCTGCAATCACCGAAGCCGGATCACAGCAGTTGGCCGACGATGCTGCAGAAGTCCTGGTCGTCGAAGACAACCCGGACCTGCGCCAGTACATTGCGCAAATCCTGGCCCGCCGCTATCGAGTGTCAACCGCAGTCGACGGCGCAGATGGACTGCGTCAGGTATTGGAGCGGACCCCGGACCTGGTCGTCACCGACCTGATGATGCCAAACATGACCGGCAATGTACTGCTTCAGAAAATCCGGGCTGACGATCGGCCGGAAACGTCGGGTACGCCTGTAATTATCCTGACCGCGCAGGCTGCGACCGAAGCCAGGATTGATGCGCTGTCATCTGGTGCCGATGACTACCTTGGCAAACCGTTCCACGAGGGCGAATTGCTGGCCCGCGTCGAAAACCTGTTGCGCGCCCGGGCCCAGGAACGGCAATTGGCTGACCTGAATTCGCGGCTGCAGGATCGCGTCGAGAAACAGATGGCTGAACTGGTCCGCAGCGGCGGGCTGAAAAACTTCCTGCCCAGGGACATCGCCGAGCGAATCATCGACGGCGATATTGACCCGGACAAGCCACTGGAACGCCAACGGATTACAGCACTGTTTGCAGATCTGGTCGGATACACCGAACTGACCAGCCAACTGGAACCGGAAGAAGCGGCGGCAATTCTGAATGAATACTTAAGCGAACTGACCGCAACCACGGTCGAGTTCGGCGGATTTGTCGACAAGTTTGTCGGCGATGCCGTGATGTCGGTATTTGGGCCACCATCCCTGCCAGACCCCGTCCTGCAGGCCGCC
>JBFJWU010000090.1:0-10665 GCA_041623475.1 bacterium
ACCGCCTGGTCGCCGTCGCCGATCGTCAACGGGGACAGACAACTGCGCCCCGTGCGAATCCGGTCCAGGACCTCGGCCGGCGAATTGCCCGCCGGGCAGACGACACCGGCACCAGTAACAGCGATGCGGCGACCGGTCACGGCGCACCGATCCCGGACAAGCCGGTTTCAGCCGTCAAAGAGACCAGTATAGAAATTATGGGTGCTGGACGCGCCGCAGGTCGCGGCCAAACGCAGCATCGACGATCAGGCGTTATTTTCGATATAAGCGACGACGTCGCGAATGGTTTCGATGTTTTCGGCTTCCTCTTCATCAATCTGGATACCGAATTCATCTTCCAGCGCCATCAAAAGCTCGACGACATCCAGGCTGTCTGCGCCCAGGTCCTCGGTAAAGGTCGACTCGATCACGATCTGCTCGGGGTCGATTGCCAGCTTGTCTGCGACCAGCTGGATCACTTTGCCCGCAATATTTTCTCCATCGGACATGTCCGGGTCCTCCTGTCAGACCATCCAGAGACCGCCGTTGACACACAGGGTCTGCCCTGTAATATAGGCGGCATCATCGCTCATCAGGAACGACACAGGCCCGGCTACTTCAGCAGCGGTACCGACCCGTCCGATCGGTATTTCGGCCTGTATCAGGTCCTGTTTTTTTGTCAGTATATCACTTGTCATTGCCGTTTCAATCCATCCTGGCGCGACGACGTTTGCCGTAATATTCCGGCTCGCCAGTTCCCGCGCAAATGACCGGACAAAGCCGATCAACCCCTGTTTGCTGGCACCATAGATGGATTGGCCCGGATTTCCGGCCAGGGCCGCGGTACTGCCGATCATGACAACCCGTCCATAGCGCGCCTGCATCATCGGACGGGCCAGCATGCCGGCCAGTTTGATGCCGGCGGACAGGTTGACAGCCAGGGCACGGTCGATTGTATCGTCATCTACCCGGACGGCCAGTCCATTAGGTGCGATGCCTGCAGCGTGAACCAGACCGACCGGCTGCGCGTCATCGGGTAACGCCGCAGCCAGCGAGGCCGCTGGATCATCTGTCGCCAGGTCACACGTCCAGGGAATTGCCTGGCGTCCCCGGTCGCGCACCGCCTGGACAGCCCTGTCCAGCCGTTCACCCGGGGCTGACCCATGCAAAACCAGGTCCCAGCCATCTGCGGCCAGGCGCCGCGCGCACTCGGCACCGATTCCGCCGCTGGCTCCGGTTACAACAGCAAGGCGACTCATGTCGGTAATTGTCCGGCAATATAGATCATTGTCACTGGCTCCATTAAAGCCCAACCTGCGCCTGGATGTCCTGCAGCGATGCCAGCTGCCGAATCGGCCAGTCGCGATTAATCCGGCTGCATAACCCCGCCAGGACACCGGCTGGCGCCAGCTCGACGGCGGCCGGCGACTCGGCCGCCATCAGCTCTGTCTGCCGGACCCAGTCAACCGGTGCCGTAACCTGCCGGACCAGGGCGGCCCGGATCTCGTCGGTGTCGGGGCTGTGATGTCTGAGATCAGCGTTACTCCATACCGGTACATCAGGAACCGAGATTGGCACCGACGCCAGGAAACCGGCCAGTTCGTCGGCAGCGGGCTGCATCAACCGGCAGTGAAAAGGGGCCGACACTTGCAGCCGAATGGCCTTGCGAATTCCGCTGTCTGACCGGGCAGTGTCCGCGACCCAGTCCACAGCGGCACGGTCGCCACTGATGACCACCTGTCCAGGGGCATTAATGTTGGCAATTTCGACAAGCCCCCTCCCGGATGCCATGCCGATAACCGATTGTATGGATTCGACCGAGCCACCGATCAGGGCGACCATCGCGGTTTCCCGGTCCCCGACGGCCCGTTGCATGGCTGTCCCGCGAAAGTGGGTCAATCGAATGGCGTCAATCGGATCCAGGGCACCGGCAACTGCCAGCGCTGTCAATTCGCCGAGACTGTGACCAGCCATGGCTTGAGGTCGGATGCCGCTTGCGATCGCCGCCTGGGCCGCCAGAAATCCGGTCACCAGGATCGCCGGCTGGGCGATTTCAGTGCGTGTCAGGTTTTTGTCAGGATCAGAATCCAGCCAGGAAGACACCGGCTGGCCGGTGATGTCATCCAGGGCATCAATCAGGTCTCGCGCGTTGGGCACGCCAACCAGGTCGGCCAGCATGCCCTGTCGCTGGGCACCCTGCCCCGGAAACAGGAACAGAACCTGGCCGGAACCGGACATCATATATCAACGAGCGGCACCAGGCCGCCGTGATCTAATCGACCAGTTCCAGGACTTCCTTGTTGCGATAAAAACCGCACGTCTTGCAAACCGTGTGGGATTGCTTGGGGTTGCCACACTGGGGGCAGTTGCTGACCGGGGGCTTTTTCAGCCGGTCGTGTGCCCGTCGGCGGTCCCGTCGTCCAGATGTCGTTCGTCGTTTTGGTACGGCCATTTTTTGGCTCCTTCCCGGAAATCTATTTTTTCAAGTCGGCCAGCGCACTCCAGCGCGGATCCGTTTCCGGCTTGCACCGGCATTGTTGCTCGTTCAAATCCTGGCCACACTGGCTGCACAATCCCGCGCAATCCGGTCGGCACAACAGTTCGCTGGTCAATGCAATCGCCAGTTGTTCGGCGGCAATTTCCGCCAGGTCGATCCGCTCACTGTCCAGATCAACCACATCCAGCGACGCCTCATCCAGCTCGACCTCGGCATCGTGGCCACCCCCGTGGGGGCCGCGTTCAAACCGCAGGCCAATCGCCTCGTCAATTTCGACCGCGACGCTGGTTGTGCACCGACGACACAGCCCGGTCACCATTGATGCCAGATGCCCCTGGGCCTCGACCCCACCGTGGGCACGCATCAGGCGAATATCGGCGCGGACGCTGTCAATTCGCCACAACCTGGCCGCTGCCGGATCATCCCACAGTCGCCACACGTCCGCCTCGCTGAGTTCAAGCGAAAACAATTCGCCATCGGGCGGCAGTGTGTCGATGGAAATTTCCACGAGGATGCTCCGACAACCGGACGAAAGACCCGGCCAAATCAGGGCCGGTTCATCAGGCTGAACGGATTATTGTAGCGGATGGCCGCGCGAATGACCAGTGAATCTGCCGGTTTTGCCGTTGGCCAGTGCTACAATAGCGGCATGTCAGCAACTGCAAAACAACGGGACATCAACGGCAACGTCGCCGCGACGCCGGTCGCGCACATGTTGCATACGGTACGTGACCGCCTGTTGACTGGGCGCGGCAGTTTCCAGTTGGATGACCAGAAGATCGACCTGTCGTTCAAGGACGGACAGATTGTCCACGCAGCATCCAATGACCCGGACCAGCGCCTGGGCGAGATCATGTTGAAAGAGGGGATGATCGGCATCAACGATTACCTGGCATCCGTCCAGGCGATGCTCGAGACAGGCGTCCGTCAAGGCGAGTATTTTGTCGAAGCCGGGATCCTCGAACCCCACGAGCTCAAGCGTGGAATCCGGATCCAGATGAAAGAGGTCATCTACCGCCTGCTACTGTGGGAAGAAGGGACGTACCGGTTTCGCTGGGGTGACCCGGCCGAGGTCTCGATCGAACTGACAACCAACCTGTACGAACTGATCCTGCGCGGGATGTCCAGATGTGATCGGTTTTCCCGTCTGCGGGATGTACTGGCACCCTGGAGCCGCGGCTGCGCGATAAATACCGAAATCAATGCCGACGACGCGCGCAATATTCGCCTGAAAGAAGACGAAACGACAATCCTGGGGCTGGTCAACGGCGAACGCACACTGGCCGAGATCATTGAAAAATCGCCCTATGCCGACATTGAAACCATGCAGATTCTGTTTGGGATGAAATGGGCGCGAATCATCGCCCTGGTCGACGACGACGAGGACGAGGACAGCCTGTTCTAGGCCCGCCGCGTTGCGATCCGGTCAGAACAGGCCCTGGATGCGCATCAGGATGCCCTCGGCATCAAACCGGTCATGGGGTCGCAATTCATCGCGGAATGTCGTGAAGTTATAGGCGATCCCGATCCGGACCCATTTGGCCGGTCGGGCACCCAGTTCAACCAGTGGCCCGTGCAATAATTGCTCAGTTTCAATTTGCTGCCAGACCCGGTATTCGCCGGACACATCCAGCGGTCCCCAGTAGATCCATGACAATCGTTGCACACCCAGCAGAGTGTGGATCGCATCTGACGTAAACCCGGCAAATTTGACGCCGGACCGCTTGCCCGCCAGTTTCCAGCCCAGTTCCATTTTGGGTAATACGCGCAATGTGGCATCGACGCTGGCAATTGCGGCCAGCACCTCGGCCCGTCCCGGATCCTGGGCAGGTGTCAGCATTTCCCTGGCCCAGCGAATGACCGACAGGATCTGCAGGCGATTGTGGCGTACCGGGCGCCAGGCCGCACCAATCGACACATCCTGGTACAACGCGAAAAGTTCGCCACCGGGTTTGCTGACTTCGCGCGCATACCGTCCCTGTACCAGTGTTTCCGTCGAGTCGTCCCATGCCGCCCGCCAGCCGCCATCAAGGCTGGATCCGTCAATACGCAGTTGCCCGCGTTCCTGGCGATTCCAGCCGCCGCGCGCATCCAGTGTATGTTTGCCAATCCGGCTGCGGGCGCGACCACGCACAGCGGAACGAACAATATCATCGCCATCAAATCGCCGGAATTTCCCGCGTTCGCCCTCGACCCCCAGGGTCAGCCGATCAATCGGCCGCACCTCGGTCCCGGCGATCGTCGCCGTCCCGACTTCGCGGCTGCCGTGGCGAATTTCCTGCCCACCGGTAATGCGTGTCCGTGGGCCGACATCCTGGCTGGCACCGGCCGCAACAACCCCTGCCATCGCCCCGTCCAGGATGTCCTGGACCAGTCCGTAGCTCAAGGTGTATCGCTGCGTTTCGGAGCCGTAGCCACCACCAATTCGGCCACCCCGCTCGATATTGCCCTCGCTGTATTCGGCAAACACGTCCCAGGTCGTTGAAATTGCGTAACCTGCGCCGACGGTGCTGCGACGCTCGTATGGAATTCCAGCCGGTGCCTGGGACCTGTACAGTTCCTGCTGGTGCTCACCAAAGACGCTCCAGCGTTCGTTGATTGGCCACGTGGCCCGCAGCCCACCATCGGTCCGGTGCGATTGCAGGCCGGGACGATCCATATATTTGTGACGCAGTTCGTTGGTCAGGACCAACGGGCCGGCTGGATAGCTGACATAAGCCCGGTCAATGGCCGAGATATTGGGTCCGGAGCGCTGCACGGCACCGTCCCAGCCGGTAATCACATTGTCGGTTACCTGCAGGTCAAATCCGAACCCTGCCGCATCCAGCGTCGTCGCTGAATCGTATCTGGACCCGCCGAAACCGGGTTGGATGTGCCGGCCGTGGGCTCGCAGTGTCAACCGACCAAACTTTGATTCCATTTCGCCGGCAAATGCGTCTGCCGATCCGGTCTGCGTTGTCACACCTGTTTCAAAGGTCAGGCCACCATCATCGCTGTAGGCAAAATGGTCCCCATCCCCCCAGCGACGGCCGGCTTCGAACCGGACACGGGTTGACGGATGCGGCTTGACCTCGACCCAGGTCCGGCCCCGGCGCACCAGCGACAGGTTGTTGTCTTCTTCCCGATAAAAAACGCCGGCTTCCCCCCACTGGCCAAACTCCTGGGTCAGCATTTCCCCGTGCCCGGATGATGCCGCCAAATGGCTGGGCCGGTAGCGGTATGACACGACCAGGGTACGTTCGCGGCTGCCCAGGGCGTTATCGCGGATCACGCTGCGACCCGGCCCGGCCATGGCCTGGGGGTTCAACAGCCAGATCCGTCCCGACAGGTAGTCGATGGTATAGTCGGCACCCAGTTGCAGTTCACGCACATTGGTCCGGGTCCCGGTCAAATCATCCTGTTCCTCAACATGAACGACCACTGAACCTTCCTGGATATCTGTATTGCGCAGGTAATAGACCAGTCCGCCGGTCGAGCCGAATCGGTCAATGGCAGCGGCACTGCGGGGACGGGTGCCAAAGGCGTCCAGGCTGGTAGCAAACGACGTTGAGGTCGGTGCCGTTGCCGTGCTGACGTGGACTCGGGCACCATAGGTCCGTTCGCGTCGGCTTTCCAGCAGGCTGTAACCTTCGTCAATTTCGATCGTCCCGACCTGCAGGACCTGGCCCTTCCAACCGACAAACAGGAACAGTGGCCCCTCGCCCGGGGCCTCGTCGACCGATGTCGAAGCGTCCCCGTAGACGGTATAGGTCCGGGACGGATCGATCAGGTCCTCTGCCGGTCCGTCATACTTCAACAGGTCCGGCAGGTACGTTTCCAGCGGCCGGTTGTCTGATTTCAGGCGCGCCCGCAACAGGACATCCCCTGGCAGTTCGCCCTCGACATAGAAGCGGGAATAGCCCTTGAACAGCCAGTCGCTGGACATGTCGCCCGTGTCATAGTCTGTACGGCGTTCCAGTTCGGCACTGACCTCGACCAGGCCGACGGCCAGGACGGGCTGGTCGTCAACCGTCCATGTGCGCGATGTCGACGTTTCCAGCCCCAGCGGGTGGTGCGCATGGACATCCAGCGTAAACTGGTCGCCCGGCGGAATGTCGACCATCGCCTGGAAGCCCCCCGCATCACCAACCTGGACCGTCTGGTCATTGATCTGCAGTTTCGTGCCGGGCGGTGACTGGCCGGAAACACGCCATTTCCCCGAGCGGATTTCGATATCGTTTTTCGGGACATCCAGTTGGACGAACCGTTCAACGTCGATCTTTTCCAAGCCAGGTGGCGACTGTCGCGTATTCTTCAGGTAGACCCGTCCGATCCACGTAACAACAGGACCAACCGGTGGTGTAAACTTGATCCGGAGGACCGGCTTACGGTGCAGCGATACAGTCACGTTGCTGGCTTCGCTGGCCATTGTCAGAACCGGTCCCAGGCCTTCGACGGTCGTTCCGGCTGGTGCCTCCAGCGTCAACGCCGTATTGAAATCAGGAGGGATCAGGATCTCGCCTTCCTGCCAGCCGACGGCCATGACCGGCATCGTAATCCGTGCCTGGAAAGTAGCCCCACGGGGAAACGCAATCGTTGTCGACAGGCGACCGCGTTCGACCTGGCCCTGCAGCGAAAATACTTCGGTATTGGAAATCGTAATCTCTTCACCCTGGGCCGAACGGATCGACGGCCTGAACACCCTGGCTTTGCGGGCGGGCAATCCGAAAACAGATACTTCGACACGGCGATTCAGGGCACGGTTTTCATCCGTATCATTAGGGGCAATAAAATTGGTCGCGCCGCGTCCATTTGTTGTGATTCGGGCCGGATCGATATTTTCGACCAGTTCCAGGTACCGTTTGGCGACATCGGCGCGACGCTGGCTGAGGATCAGGTTGACGGCCTGTGCCCCGCGGCTGTCGGTGAATCCCTCGATCAGCACCGTCGATTTCGGATACTTCTTCAGCAGGTCGGCGGCATCGCGCAAGGCCAGGATCGTTTCCGGATCCAGCCCCGATTCACCGGACCGGAACTGGGCCGCACTGCCAAGATCCTTTTTGGGCGGCTCCTGGAAGACACGGAAATCGCGGCGAGGCGACCAGGCGCTGCCATAAGGTGTGTCGATCGACATCGAAATCTCATATTGCTTGTCCACCTCGACCAGTCGTCGCGCCTGGTCCGCAGGCACCTCGATTACAGGCGGTGGCGAGCCCTGGCCTGACCAGGAATAGACGGCCTCGGTACCATTTCGTGGAAACAGGTCAACCTGCCATTTTGTAATCCGGGCATCGCCGTCGGCGCTGGTTTCGATCCGCATGACTCCCAGCTCGTCGACGGTGTCCATAAACAGTGCCTGTTCAGAACTGGACTGGATCCGTGCATCGGGTTCGGCCAGTGGCACACGAAAACTGCCAACGGACAGGTAGCGGTCGCGGACGGAACCGGTCACGGGCACCGTATTGGCCAGCTGTTCAATGTGCAGTTGCCGCCAGGGGACTGTTTTGGCCTGCAACGTGACAGTTTCAGTCACGGGTACCAGCCCCCACGACAACGAATGGAGCATCCCTGGCAGCAAATCGACATACTGGCTTTGGTCGTCCGGCAAAGCCAGGCCAGGGTCGACCGACCTGGGGTCCAGTTTGAATGCATTTGGACCCGGCTCGAGGTTGGCAAAATGGCCCTGCCCGTTGCCATCGACCCGGACACTGAAACCATCGCCGCTGACAATCCTGGCACCAGGAAGCGGCGGCTCCAGGAATCCCTGCAACCCGTCGCCATCGTAGTCCGCAAAAACATTTACAAAAACCGTCGAACGTGAAAACAGCGGCTCCTCGACGATCTTGAACTCGGCCTCGGCGTGATTGGACAGGCGCATATTCTGTGCCCAAACCTCGGCCCAACCGAGCTGGTCACCGGTTGCTGCCGGACTGACGGCAGCGGTCCAGACAACCGTCAGTGTCTGGTCTGCGCCGACCGCCCCGATTGGCAGGTCCCACGGCACGCCATCCGGCATTGGCATCTGGACACCATCCAGGAAGATGGTATTTCGAGCCATTGACAACCCCTGAAACGGCGACACGACCAGATTGGCCGGAACCGTACCAAACGGATTCGGATTCCAGATCCGGACTCGGACCAGGACCGCGTCGCCGATCGACCCGAATTCCGGAAACGTCTCCATCGTGACCACGAGCGGCCGTGCCATCAGCGGCGCCGAGATCACGATCCGGTCCAGCGGGTCATCCGGATCGATATACCGCGCCGAGATCCAGGTGCCGATTGTGGGCTGGCCCTGGTCGCCCGGTGCCAGCGCAATCTCGCCCTGCTGCGACTGACCTTCGAATACCGCAGTCCGCGTCCCGGTTTCGCGCAGGCCGATTCGGGTAGCCGCCGTCAACGTCGACGGCAACCCGTCACGCTCGGTGTCTTCAAACACGTCAATCGGCACAGACTCGATCCGGTTCAGGAACCGGTTCTCGTCCGGATCCGACAGCCGCAGGCGAATCGGATCGCCGATTGGCAGTTCGTGGATCACATCCCCATCACGGTCAATGAAATCCAGGCGGCTGATGCGATCGCCTGTCGACGTAAAGACGGTCAGTTCCTGGATATCATCGTTGCGGCAAAATTCATTGCTTTCCGGTGCGCCCGGGTTCTGGTAACGAATCCGCACCGAATCCCGGCCGGAAACCGTCAACCGCGCATCGTTGGGAACGGCCTCGCCGAAGTTCTCGACCGGCACCTGGATTGCAAAAATGCCAGTATTGGAACCGGTTTCACGCAACGTAAACGATTCACTGTCACCAAACACCTCGGTCTCGACCGATGCCTGGATGACCTCTTCATCGCCTGCCGACTGGTTCTGGTCCATGTCGTAGACCAGGATCCGGATGTCTTCCCCAACAGGCAGGAACTGGACCGAATCCCCCTGATCATTTTCGACATCGATTGTTCCCAGGGTGTTTTCACAAAAGACAGCGGTATCGTGCCACCAGCGATCCGGGTTAGTCGGGTCGGCCGGATCGCGGTACCGACTGTAGACGACATCCCCCAGTTCGCCGTCAATGACCGTATTCACCATCGGGTTGCTGTTGCCCTGGCTGTTGAGCATCAGCTGAAACGTGCGCGTATCCGGTCCGGTCTCGATCGCCTCGTTGACCTGCGGCTGTCGCGGGTCCTGGGGCACCTGGGAACTGTCCAGGTTGAACGCATTTTCAATAAAGACATGCTGCACCGGAGCCCGCACCGTTTCCTGGGTATCCGGGTTGGGGGCGTGAAATGGCGAGTACATCGATACGCCGATCCGGCGGTCCAGCTCGTCTTCGCTGCTGGTGTTACCGACCCCAAGCAGGAACTGGACGTTGGGGTTGCCATACGGGTCAGAGAATGTGACCGCACCGGGGGCTTCGCTGGCGACTACATCCAGGCGAACCTCGTTACAGTCGTATGGCGCGGCATCATTGCAGGGCTTCAGCAGGTTGTTGTTGAACGGATACGCGGCATCAAAGTTTTCGTCCTTGTCGTCCGTGTACGAATACCGGACAAACCCGCCTTCGACGACCTTGAGCACCCGGTTAGGCTGGCGGAAATCGTCGTTCTCGCCAAAATGGCTGGATGTCTGGATCGCCCCCCGAAACGTACGTGAATTGTTAGCGGTCTCGCGCAGATTGATCGGTGCGAAATCGATCCGGCTGCCATCAGCATCAAAGCTTTCGATCACCGTTCGCGATGTCAGGATCGCCTGCAGTTCGGTCGCCGCATTCGTCAGGGTTTCTGACGTAATCCGTTCCTGTGCCGTTGGAAACTCACCCTGGTTGTCGTCCTTGACCTGAATGTAGAGTCGCTGGTCAGGCCGTGCGCTGTTCAGGACGATACGGTTGCTGCACGTCCCCTTTTGCTCGCAGCCATCTGTTTCCCATTGGAAAAACTCGACTTCGCTGGGGGTCGATGGCAGCACGCAAAACGCCACTTCGTCCTGGACTGTGCCGTTATGCAGGGGATCATTGGGGTCGCGGTAGAACGCACTCAGCTTTTCACCGGCACTGCACTGCAGTGTCCCGTTCTGGGCATTGAAGCTGACCGAATCCTCGGACAAAATCGATGCCGCGAAAACGCCTGCGGCTGCATTGATCTCGGTACCAGCGACCGATTCAATGTCCTTGAGCATGTTGTCGATTGACGTTACCCGGATCGTCGTCGCCGTAGCC
>JBFJWU010000091.1:0-10598 GCA_041623475.1 bacterium
GCCAGGATGCAGGGGAAACAGCCGTGCCAGCATGAAGATCGCCGCGCCGGACATAGCGCCGAAAGCAATTTGTGGCGCAAGTCCGTATAGTCCTGCCGCTGCGGCGACCAGCGCCGCCGGCCCTGAAAGGACGGCGACAGCTGCAATGGTCCGTATTGACAGTCGCCAGGCAACGGCTTCAACGACCGGGATCCCCCGTCGCAATCCCCACATTGAAACGTTGCCGGAAACGTGCCCAGCCAGTATTGATGCCTCGAGCATGACGCAGGCGAGAAACGCGATTGCCAGCGAGCCACTGGCGATTCCCAGGTCAATCCACGTCCTGACAGGGTTGATCTTGAATGCCAGGCCGTCAGCGTATCCGGACATCGCACCCCAGCCGCCGACACCGATCGCGACAACACCCAGCAGCCAGACGGCAGCCAGTGGCAGGCCTGGAAGCGCTGGCAGGAAAACCCCGGGAGAAACATCGGTGACCATCGGGTCATCAGCGCGCTCCGAGTCTTTTCGGGCGAGCACCATATGCAGTCCAACCGGAAGCCCCATATCCGGCAAGCGATCGGCCTCGACGACGGTCCACTTGCGGCTTCCCCGTCGCCTGAAAGCTGCTCGGTCCGGGCCAGAAAGTCGGGCCAGGCTGGTTACAAAGATACGTGTTTCGTGGTCCATCAGTTGATTTCCCTGCGTGCAGTCCGGTTGCCGGCGACGATCGACTGGACCAGGTCGGCGATCCGATCGCCGGATTCCACCACCGGCATCACCGGCCAGGATTCCTGTGCGCAATCCTGGAGGATTGCGGGTACGGATTCGGCCAGCGCCTGCAACGAATATCCGCCCTCCAGCAGGAACGCAAATGGTATTTCGGCAGATCGTGCCGCCAGGCAGAAGGGGCCAAAAATCTGACGAAACCCGTTGGTCGTGACATTCATTCCGCCAAGCGGGTCCAGATGGTGGGCATCAAATCCTGCCGAGAACAGAATCAGTTGGGGATTCCAGTCCTGGATTTCCGTGGCAAGCGCGGCTGAAACCGTGCTGTAGTCCGGATCTCCGCAACCACCTGGCAGGGGGATATTGGTCGTTGTACCCGTGCCAGGTCCAGTGCCAGTCTCGGTTGCGTGGCCGGTGCCTGGATAAAACGGCCACTGGTGTATCGAAGCGTAGTACACCGACGGATTCGCGTAAAAAATTTCCTGGGTGCCATTGCCGTGATGTACATCGGGATCAAAGACCATGACCCGCTCCAGGCCACGTTCCTCGATCGCATAGGCTGCGGCGACGGCAACATTATTGAACAGACAGAATCCCATCGCCCGGGTTGACTCTGCGTGGTGACCAGGCGGCCGTCCGGCAGAAAATACAGTCGTGACCGGGTCTTCAAGAACGATGTCGACAGCCTGGCAGGCGGCGCCTGCTGCTGCAAGAGCCGCCTGGATGCTGTCTTTGCTGGTCCGTGTGTCGCCATCGAACATAGTCGGTGTGCCATCAGAGTCCAGGACCCGCTGCACATGTGCGGTTGTATGGACCCGATTCAGGTGACGTTCATCGCAGGGTTCCGGTGCGAACGTCACGATCTTGCTGGTCAGGTTTGCGTGATCCAGTCCCTCGACGATTGCGTCCAGACGTGCCGGTCGTTCCGGGTGTCCGGGGCCCGCGTTGTGTGATTTGAACAGGGGCGTATAGGCCAGTTGAATCTGCATCGTTGTGGTTAAGAATAGCCGGGGTCGACAGCCTCGGCAATGTTGGTCGCGAACTGATAACCTGCTGGACGTGCATATCTGGATTCACGTCGTTGCATCTGCTCTGGTTGTGCTGCTGTGGGCCTGCGCAGCGCCGCCAGCACCGGTTGATCCGGCACCCGCCGCATTGGCACCGGTCCCGGATTTCTTGAATAACCATTACGATGATCCGCGCAGTCGCTGGATCGCATTGACAACCACACCGCAGTGCAAATCAGCGCGCGACAAGCTGCAATCGCTGTTGCGTGATGTTCCGCAACACAGGACCCATGTTTATGGTGCCTGGATGTTGTGCGCGCTTGAATCCGGATCGTTCGGGACGGCGGCAACGATCGGCGATCGAATCTTGTCAACCGATGCCGATGACTGGTGGCGAGCCGGTGCGCAGTGGTCAAAAATCCTCGGCCTGCCGGCCACGGCTGCAGTCAGTCTGCCGGCTGAGCTTCCCGAATATGTCGGTGCGCACATTCTTCGCGCTGCGATTGCCAGGGCCCAGCAGGTGCCTGTTCCGGACTGGTCGAATGAACTGTTTCAGCGATTTCCCGGCGACCTGGGGTGGACGGACGACTTTCGTCGACAAGCGTTGGCGGCCCTGACAAGGGACCAGCGATGGGCGTTGGCGATCCGGCTGGCATCCGGCGGGCACAATCCCACGGCGTTTGAAGTGCTGGAACATCTGTGGACAGAGTCCGGTGTTGCCGACCCGGTAGGCGAATGGTCGGATTGGACCACAGACCCCGGTGCAGCGGAGTTGATCTGGTTTGCCGACACGGCTTTTGCTGCCCGGCAGTATCGCCTGGCAGCGGCTGCAGGGCAATCTGCGTTTGAATCGGGTTCTGGCCACGGCTTGCTGGTCTGGGGCCGGTCGCTGGCTCGACTGGGGCAGGGTGGGCAGGCAACCGCGGTCTGGCGGCAACATCTGGCCACGGTCAAAGGAACATCGGTCGAGCCGCGTATCCTGTATCGCCTGGGCCTGCTGGCCGAGGACCGCAACGACGCGGGGTCGGCAGAGGGCTGGTACCAGCTGGCGGCGACCCTGCCAGTTGTGTCGGGTGACCGGGATGATGCAGGGTTTCGCAGTGGCTGGCTGCCATACCGGCGTGGAGATCTGTCAACTGCGTATACCCGGTTTGCGTACGAGCAGGAAACCGCTCAGGGCATTGTCGAAACTCGTCGTGCCGCATATTGGGCTGCAATGGCCGCGACGTCAAGTACCGAACGAATTCAGTTGCTGCGGATCCTGCGCGAGGATGCGCCGCTGGGATACTACGGCTGGTTGGCAGCGATTGCAATGGGCAGGCCTGTGACAGAAGGTGTCCACTGGATGTCGCTGGCCGGTACCGAGGTTACCGAGGCCCAGGCAGCAGTGTTCGGCAAAGTGGATCAGATGGGTCGCCTGGGCCTGCAATTGCCGGCGTTGGCATCGCTGTGGCAGGGATGGCCGGGCGATTCGGATGCATATCGCCTGGGCCTGTTGCGTGCGGCGCAGGCGCTGGATGATGTATCGGGAAGCTTGACGTATTTCTGGAGTCGCTACGAATCACTGTTTCGCAGCGAAGCGCCGTCATATTTCCGTGATCTCTGGGACATCGTTTATCCGCGCCCATACGGTGCGCTGGTCGCCGAGGCGGCGCAACGGTTTAACGTCGATCCGTTGCTGATTTACGCGATAATGCGAGAGGAAAGTCGCTTTCGGGCCGATGTTGTCAGTCCGGCGGGTGCGATCGGGTTATTGCAGCTGATGCCGGGCACGGCATTGCTGGTTTCGCGCCGGACCGGGCTGCCATACGGCGGGCCAGCGGATCTGTCACGACCAGAGATTAATGTCCCCCTTGGGACCGCTTACATTGCCAGCCTGCTGGTAGAATACCGCCAGAACAAGTTCCGCGCGATCGCCGCGTACAACGCGGGTCCACGGGCAGTTGATCGCTGGGTGACGCGTTTTGGCGAGGCCTTCCCGGCCGATGCCTGGGTTGAGGAGATACCTTATCTGGAAACGCGCAAATATGTGGGTAAGGTCCTCCGCAGCTTTGTTCGATACCACGCCCTGGCGGGACAGTCCCCGGCGCAGGCGGCTTTGCCGGGCGTGCCTGTTGTTTCTGCTCTGGGGGATCGCCCCTGATCCAGTCGCGCACGCGGCATCTGATTTCCTGCCCGGTCAGCAATGGTCAACGTGGACATCCGGTCCATTCCAATTCCACTTTACTGAGGCCGGACGGGACACAGTTGCCAGGCTAGCCGGAATCGGCAGGCGAGCCTGGGATGACATTGCCGAATGGACCGGGAGCGTGCCGGCGACCCCGATCCACGTTGTCGTCATCCTCGACAACGATTTCGCCAATGGTTCTGCCCAGTCCATGCCGCGAAATCTGATCCGGCTGTATCCGGTCCATCCGCGACAACCCGGTTTCCTGCAGGAGTACGACGACTGGCTGGCGCTGCTGTTCGTCCATGAATTGATCCACATTTTCCACATCGACGATGCGGAGTTGCCGGCATCTGTTTTTCGCAAGATATTCGGACGCAACCTGATCCACCTGGCTGAATTGCGGGGGCGCGATATCCCGTTTGGCATCGGGTTTCCGAACGCCCTGCTGCCAGATACCTTGATCGAAGGATACGCCGTCTGGGGCGAGGGAGAGTTGGTCGCAGGCCGGGGACGGGGCAACAACGTGCTCGGCCTGACGCTGTTGCGTAACCTGGCACGGGACCAGGCGCTGGGCGGACTGGGGCGCGCAACCGCACGCCGGAGAAGCTTTCCTGGCGGCAACGCGCCGCGGATCCTGGGTGGGTCATTGCATCAGTACGGTGCTGAACGCCGTGGATTTGACTGGCCCGCGATGTACCGGCTCAACGCACGTGGATTTGCACCGCTCCTGTATGCCATACCGTGGGCGATCGAACACGGCGAACGTCCCGGTGACACGTGGCACAGTTGGACCGTCTACCAGCGTGGTGTCCAGCGCTCATTTGACTTTCACCGGGGGGCATTCAACGAAGGGGATGCGATGTACGGCCCCGTACGTGACCTGGCGACGCCGCGATTCGACCAACAGGGTGGGCTGTATGCGACCGCAGCGGATGGGCGATCACGCAGCGCCGTGGTCAAAATTGAAAACGATGGATCGACGCGGCGAATTGTCGAACGATTTGGTGGTACCGGCCTGGCGATCCTTGATAACGGTGGCATCTGGCTGGACTCGAGCCAGCGGGTATCTGATACGGCCGTTGTCTCAGACCTGTGGCGGGTCGAAGATGGTTCGTTGCAGCGTGTTTCCCTCAACCTGCACGCCTTCGATGTAAATGGGCGATCTGGCCGGATCGCCTACGTTGTGCGCCGCGGCACCCGGTATTGCGTCGCGGTGTCTGATCCGCCTGGCCAGCCGCCGGTCGACCGCGCCTGCGGGCCGGACGGCTTTGTGCTGAGCCACCCGGACATTTCCGCGGACGGCCAAAAGGTGTTATTTTCTGCGTGGTCACCACGGTACCGCGACAGCATTTACATCTGGGACCGGGCATCCGACGCTGTCCAGCGCCTGACCAGTTCTGATACCAGCGATTGGTATCCCCAATGGGGAACGGACAATTCTATCTGGGCCGTTCGGACGCTGGACGGTACACCGGATTTGTATCGCTTGCCAGAACCCGGCGGTACCTGGGTGCGGGTCACACGGACGTTGCACGGAGTCTGGCAGTATGCGATCAATCCGGTCGATGGATCCATCGCCTATACCTATCCGGACAGCAGCGGTTGGCACTTGGCGACCCTGGCGGTTGATGAACACCTGGTCCGACCGGTTACCGATTCGTCCCCGGCGCCGGATGCGCGAATTCGTTCACCCCAGCCGGTTCCGGACTGGCCACCGATTGCGGTTACCGATGCCGTTCCCTACAGCGCCACCAGGACGATTGCGCCGATGGGCTGGACACCCCTGATTACCTGGGGCGACGGCACGGGCCATTACGGTGCGACTGTTGGTGGTGGCGACGTCGTCGGGTTCTGGGCCTGGGCCGCTGCGCTTCGCACCGACAGCCGCGGTAATCCCGATGCGTCGCTGACAGTTTCCAGAAATTACGGACGTTGGTCGTTGTCAGGTGGTGGGGACCTGTCACCGGTGGGACGACCCCCATTTGGTCAGGCAGCGTTCCGGCAACGAGGTTGGGTCAGGGTTGGTCGCGCTTTCCGGGGCCTGGACGTAGGTCGGTCAATTGCGGCTCGTACAGAGGTCGAAGGTGGCCTGCACGAGGACAGGCTGTCCGGACGCGATGTTCCCGAAGCGGTTTCGGTCGGTCTGATCGCTGCCCGCGACAGCCGCAGCCAGTATACGTGGTCTCTGGTGTCAGGTGACGGATGGATGCTGAAGGGCCTGGTTGCTGGCGATTTCGGTATCGGCGGGGCCCGATTGCCGGATGGGCGCGCAGAGGTCGTGGCCGCCAGTGGCGGATTTGTCGGCGGGGATTTGCAATGGCAGCTGCAGGTTGCCGCGGCAGCGCACGGCCGTACCGCTGGTCCGCTGGATTATTCGTTGCGGCCACCAGCCGACGCATCGTTTTCGGCCAGGACTTTTTCGGGACGCGGGGTTCGGTCTGGTGGAGTTGACGGTGTGGATCGCTTCGCTTCGTGGGATGCCGAGCTGGTTCATCCTGTGGCGTGGATCGAGGCCGGCCCCGGATCCGCACCGATTTTCTTTGACCAGGCAAATATTCGCGGATACGTTGCGGGGTCGCACTGGCAGGCGGGCCTGCCAGTCGACGATTTGCGCGGCAACGATGTCTACGCAGGGGCCGAATTGGGGCTGGGTCTGTCGATCGCCTACATCATTCGCCTGCCCGAAATCCGGTTTGGCAGTCGCTGGGCAGTTACCGACAGCGACGGTCGACGGGACCCACGGCCGGAAATCTATGGATCCGTTGGTTTCACCTTTAACGAATTCGGGCGATTCCTGGACCGGGGCAGCCTGAACGTTTATCATCCCGGGCAGTCATCACCGGATATTGAAGATCGGGGCACGCTGCATCCTGCCCGGACCTGCTGCACAATGAGATAATTGATTCTGTGAACTCATTCAAAGCCATAATTGCCGCCGGCCTGGCCGCAACTGTCGGTGCCACCGGATGCAGCGCGACCTCCGGTCCACTGGTGATCCGTGAGCCAGTACTTCCACCCGGGCAGGACGGTTCTGATTCCGATCTGAAACTGGACCTGGGGCCGCTGGTGGACGGTCGTGCCTACGGTGCGTACCTGAAATCGCAGGCTGCCCTGCGAGACGGTGATATCAACGGCGCGATCCATCACCTGAAGACGGTGCTCAGGCGCGATCCTTGGGCGACGCAGCCCCGGTTGCGCCTGGCGGGCCTGCTGTTGATGTTGAACCGGCCGTCGGAAGCCGGTGAGGTACTGGCTGAGCTGCAACTGGACCCCGTTGCCCTTCCGGAAGAACTGCTGGAGGTCTATGTCGCGTTCGTGACCCGTTCCGGCGAGCATCAGGAGGCCCGACGGGCCATTCGCGCAGCGTATGAGCGCGGTTTGCTCAGTCCGATACTGTTGCTCCGATGGGTCAGTCTGGAAGAGACCCGGACACCGGCTGAATCGCTGCTGGATTTTGTGTCGGAACTGCGTGGCATTCGGCAGGACGAGCCGGTTCTGGATTGTCTGGAAGGTCATCTGCGGGTCCGGTTGGCCAGCTATCGCCAGGCGCAGGAGCCGCTTGATCGCTGCCTGGACGAGTTCCCCAAGTGGCTGCCCGGGATGCTCGAACAGGGCATTGTCAGTGAGCTGCTCGGCGATCCCGAGGCCGCCCGAACGTTCTACGAACAGGTCCTGGTTGAGCAACCTGGCCAGGCGCTTGCGGTCTGGCGGCTGCGGGTCCTGACATCACCTGATGAAGAGGACGGGGCGACCCGGCAGTTGGAGCAGTTGCTGGCCGAAGTTCGTTACGAAACGGCCCTGCAACTGGCCGCACTTGCCATTCGTGAAGGCGACGATGTCCGCGCCGAGGCGATCCTGAACGCGTTGCCGCGAGACCATTCCAACCGCCCGCGGGCACTGATTCTGCGCGGGCCGATCCTGGAGGACCGGGGGCAGTTGGAGGATGCTGAAGACAGTTACGAACAGGCATTCGAAAATTCCAACCTGCCTGCCATCAAACGGGTCGCTGCCCTGCAATGGGTCCGTGTCCAGATGGCGAAGGACCCTGATAAATGGGAGTCGCGGGTCCGCAAGTTCGGGGACAGTCGCGGCAGTCCGGAAGCCGCCATGGCAGCAGGCCTGGCGTTGGCCGACCGACGTACAGTTGACGGAATAGCCTATCTCGAACAGGCTGTGCAAAGATTTCCCAATGATGCGGAACTGTACTACCGGCTGGGCGTATTGTACGAGCAGGAAGGGAGCCGCGCCCAGGCTCTGGAACAGATGGAGTCCGCGATTGCGGCCGATCCTGATCATGCCGACGCGCTCAATTTCCTCGGCTATTCGCTGGCCGAAGAAAACCGGGAACTGGACCGTGCCGAGACATTGGTCCGGCGCGCGCTCGAACTCCGGCCTGATGCCGGGTACATCATGGACAGCGTTGGCTGGATCCTGTTTATGCAGGGCAAGGCGGACGAGGCGATCCCGTGGCTGGAGAAGGCACTGGACGCAGAGGGCGATGATCCGGTCATTCTCGAACACCTGGGGGACGCGTATGCGGTTACCGGCAGGGACGAGCAGGCACGACAGGCCTACCAGGCGGCACTGCAACTGACTGAGATCAGCGAGGATGCCATTCGAATCCGCGAAAAAATCCTGCGTACCCACGATTGAAGGTATTTCGAACAACGTGGTCATTTACTCTTGGGCTGGCAGCGATCGCTGTTGTCCTGGCTTCCTGCGCGACCCTGCCTGCTGGAACGGATTTGCCAGGCAGCGAACTGAGGGCGTGGCATGTAACGGGTGAAGCCCGGTTGTCTGGCCCGGGTGGCCACCTGGCTGTCGACGTCGCGTTGCGAGTCGATCCCGCGGGCCGGGCGCGGATCGATATCGCGCTGCCAACCGGTATGTCAGCGGCCGTCGTCTGGATCGACGGAAATCGCTGGATCTTGCTGGATCCGACGGCGGCCAGGGTCTGGACCGGGTCAGCCGCTGAGGTGCTGCAGATCATTACACAGTTGCCGGCGGTCTACCAGGCTTCCCTGGCATTCGGAATCAGCCTGGTTTTTTTGAATGAGGGTAGTGAATTTGGTAGAATTTGGGGCCTGCTGCCCAGCCCGGAAGGCGCAGAAAATAAGGCAATTCCGGGCCGCGGCCCATATCTGGAGCGCAGTACCGAAGGTGGAATGATTCGGCTCGCCGAAGATGCTGCCTGGTCCGTCAAATATTCCGGCGAGCCTGCTGGCTCAGCCCCCTGGCCCCAGTCATGGACTGTATCCAGGTCACCCGTCACGCTGGAGGTAACGTGGCTTCGATTCCAGGAACTCGACGAACAGGCATCGCAGCTGTTGCGACCAAGGGTGCCCGCATCCTTTTCTGCACAGCCCTTGGCCTCATTGCTGGATGCAGTGGTTGCCCCGGCGAACAGGAAACCAGCAAACCCCTAGAAGTCGTTACCGAAAAGTCGACTCCGGTCGCTGGCGGTTCCTGGATCGAGGGGTCTATTGGTGACGCGGAAATCCTGCTGCCACTGATCGCTGGTGACTCGTCGTCCTACGATATTATCGGGCTGGTTTATTGCTCGCTTGTTGGCTTTGATAACAACCTGGAGATGCAACCGGATGTCGCCGAGTCCTGGGAGGTCCTGGACGACGGCCTGCGGATCCGATTCAAGATCCGGTCCGACGCGTTCTGGCACGACGGCAAACCGGTGACCGCCGACGATGTGATTTTCACGGTCCGGACACTGCTGGATCCGAATACGCCGACGGCATACCGATCAAACTTTGACCTGCTGGACACAGTCCGCAAGGTGGGCAAGGATACCGTCGAATTTGTCTACAAAGAGCCCTATGCGCCGGCAATGACCCGGATCGCATCGTTGTACCTGTTGCCCAGGCACCTCTTGCAGGACCAGGACCTGTTGGGTAGTCCACTGGCACGCAATCCAGTCGGATGTGGGCCCTATGTTTTTGAGCGCTGGGAGGAGAAACGTGAAATTCTCCTGAAGCGCAATCCCAGGTGGCATCGCGGGCCCGCGAATATCGACGGTTATATCTATCGGGTCATTCCCGACACCGCGACCATGTTCCTGGAGCTGCAAAGCTTTGGCGTTGACCAGATGGGCCTGTCTGCCCAGCAATACAAGTACCAGACGGACAATGCGCGATTCAAAAAATCGTTTCGTACGCTGGAGTACTCGGATTTCATCTATACCTATTTCGGATTTAACCTGGAGCGACCAATGTTCCAGGATCGAAATGTACGTCGCGCACTCGCCCACGCGGTCAATAAGCAGGAAATTGTCGACGGCGTATTGTTCGGCCTGGGACAGCCAGCTCAAGGGCCGTATCGGCCGGGAATGTGGTTTTACAAAGACACGGTCTCGGATCCAGAGTTCGACCCTGATCGTGCGCGGCAAATGCTGGATGCCGCCGGCTGGGTGGATTCCGACGACGACGGTATCCGCGACAAGGACGGCGTACCATTCAAATTCGAAATCATTACCAATCAGGGCAATGTCGCGCGAAAACAAGTTGGCGAAATCCTGCAACAACGATTTCGTGATGTCGGAATCGATGTCGGCCTGCGAATTATCGAGTGGGCAACATTCCTGAACGAATTTGTAGACAAAAACAATTTCGACGCGATTATCCTGGGTTGGCAAACAGGCATTGATCCTGACCAGTACGCCATGTGGCACTCCAGCAAGACCGGTCCGCGAGAGTTTAACC
>JBFJWU010000092.1:0-10565 GCA_041623475.1 bacterium
AGCTGATCGACGCGATCGAATATGGCGGTGCGCGTGGCGTCCGGTTTGGACTGCTTACCAACGGAACGGCACTGTCGGACCGTTTTGTCGAACGGGCCCTTGAACATTTCGCCTATATCCGGGTGACGTTGGATGCGGCAGACGCAGAGATGTACGGCGTCGTTCGGCCCAGTAAAGGCCGAAACCCATGGGAGCGTGTCCTGGAGAATGTTTCCCGGATCGTAAGCGAGCGCAATCGCCGCGGGCTGTCGCTGGACATCAGCACAAAATTCCTGGTCAGTTCGGTTAATCGGCACCAGATTGCACCCGCCGTCGATCTGGCTGGCCAGTTGGGTGTCGATTCGATCCAGTTCAAGGCACTGCGCCTGGATCCGACGGAATTGACGCCAGACGAGGCACGAAACGTCAGCGAAGAACTGGAAGCATTGCGACAGGCTGGACCGGCAGTGCCAATCCTGGGTGGCGTTGACAAATTGGAAATGACCCGACAATGCGAACTGACACCGCTGCAGGTCACGATCGACGCCCATGGCGATGTCTTTCTTTGCTGCTATTTTCGGCACCGCAGGAAACGGCACTCGATCGGCAACATTTATGAGGACGATTTTGCCAGTATCTGGGCGACTGAACACCATCGTCGGGCAATCGCCGAGATCCGGCCGAGCGAATGCAGTCTGCTGGACTGCCGGTTTGTCAGGTATCACGACCTGGTCGACCAGTGGATGGGGGACCGTCCCGACACGTTTTCATTTATTTGATGAAGCCCGGCATCCGCCCGGTGTCTGAGTGGCCCGGCAACATCCGTCGCGTTGCGTTCATTACCCCACCATCGAAACGCCCGGTCCTGCGCGATTACTATTGCACAAGTACGACCAAAGGCAATTATTATTGGCATCCTGCGGACCTTTGGGTCCAGGGCGCGTACCTGAAAGACTACGTCGAAACGCGCCTGTTCGAAGGGCCAGGCCAGGAGCCTGCCCGATTTGCTCGAGCGATTGCCAACTGGAAACCAGATCTGCTGGTTGTCCTGGTCGGCGGGTTCAGCCTGGATGACGACACGTCTTTTGCGCGGGCCGTTGCCCACGCCACCGGTGCGCCACTGGTCATTGGCGGTGAATCCGTATTCCTGGGGTGGGGGCACTGGCAGCGGCAGCCGATGGTGGCCGGTCTACTGACCGGGTTTGCGGGCCCCGGCTTGCGCAGCGCAATTACCGGTAGCGGATTGCTGGACGGGTTTCTGCCGCGGCCGGATTCCCGGGGACCATTCAATGGAGCGGTTCAACCGGCTGGGCAGGCCACACTCGCCTGGGGCCTGCCCCCGGACTGGCCCCTGGAAGGATACCGTTATCCGTTGCTGGGGCGGCCGTTTGCGTCAGTACTCACCTCTTATGGGTGCCCATTTCGCTGCAACTACTGCAACAACAACCGCGATATTCTAGGTGTTGCCGTCCGGGACCTGGATGACCTGGCGCTGGAACTGGGTCACTGGGCAGAAAAGGGTCTGCGCTGGCTGCATTTTCGCGACGTCAATTTTGGCGGCCCACTGGCAAACGCCAGGCGAATCCTGCGTCATCTGGCAGACAGGCAATATGGTTTTCGCTGGAACGCGTTCCTGCGACCCGAGATTGTTACCGGGCCATTGGCCGAGCAACTGGCGGCCAGCGGTTGTGTACAGATCCAGATGGGCGTCGAGTCGGCAAGCCAGGATACGCTGGACCGGGTATCCCGAAAAGGCAAGTTGGAACAGGTTCGCCGCGCGTTTGAAATCCTGGATCGTGTCGGCATTCGGCGTGGCGCCCATTTTGTCCTCGGCTTACCCGGGGAATCGGTTGACGACGTGCAGCGAACAATTGATTTTGCCTGCAGCCTGAACCCCGACTACGCATCGTTCAATATCGGAATTGTCCGGGGCGGCACGATTTACGATGGCGGTGCGCCATTGGGCGATTGTTCCGGCGATGGCAAGGTCGATTCGATTTCGCTGTTGGATTCAGGGCAACTGCGACGCCTGCAACGTACCGCAAACCGCCGGTTCTACCTGCGCAGCCGATTCGTCGGCCGGACGATCAGGTCGCTCGCACGGGATCCCGGGCTGTTTCCCCGAGTTATCGCCGACGGTGTGGGCTTATTGATGACCTGACCTCTCGTGGTCTGAGCCGGAAGGTTCCCCTGGCGCTTTGGTGGTCCATAATCGCGGTTGGACATTGATTTCTGTGGCTGCAGCTTTGTTTTCGCTGACGGCATAGATTCTGTTTGGTTCCAGGCCCTCGAAAGTCGAGATCGAGCCGGATCCATGCCAATAAACGAGCAACTGCGAGATTCGGGTCGAATCACCCAGCCCGATTTCCAGTTGCAGACTGTTGCTGCCAAAACTGCCGCCAGACCCGACGCGTCTATGGATTGACCGCGCGCCCGATGGCCCCTCTGTTTCCAGCTGCACCCGGCTATCCATTGCATCGCGGTTGGATTTGCTGCCTGCCAGGCGCAGGATCACCCAGTTCTCTTGCCCACCGGGGTTGGCATACAACGAATCAGCAAACCGGTCGGCCGGTATCCACCCGCCGAAACTGGCAGCGACGTCCTGGTCACCGTCCAGGTCCAAATCGCCAAATGCGATTCCGTGTCCTTTTTGAAGGTGGCCGAACCCGCCACGATACGTGATATCGATGAAGCCGCGCCCCGTCCGGTTCTGGAACGCCCTGTTCGGCATCAACATTTCAAACGGTGGTGCGCCGGTGCCAATCAGCACATCCTGGAATCCATCGTTATCCAGATCGCCAAAATTACCGCCCATCGGAAAGCAGGCTCCGTGTAACGCGTATTTTTCAGTCTGGTCGACCAGGTTGCCTGTCCCGTCGTTGACATAGACCCGGGGCCGGTCGCACGTGGATTTGGCTCCCGCAAAAGGAACCCCTGACGGTCGGCTGGACGAATTGTAATCACCAACCATCAGGTCCAGCCAGCCGTCATTATTGACATCCCAGAACCAGGATGTGAAGGCACGGCCCGGATGTTCTGCCAATGTTGCGGGAGTTTGCTCGACGAACGTACCATCGCCCCGATTCAGATACAGACGATTTGGACCAGAAAATCCGGCCAGAAACAGATCCAGCCAGCCATCATTGTCGATATCGCCCCACAGACTGGCCAGGCACCGTTTAACTGTCCTAAGGCCCGCGGCCTCGGCAACGTTCGAAAATGATTTGCCGTTTTCGTTTCTGAACAATTCAATCTCGCGATGCTCGTTGCAGACCACCAGGTCCAGCCAGCCGTCATTGTTGTAGTCGCCCCAGTCCGCAGCGACACCGTTATTGATGCTTGTACGCAGGCCCATTTTCCGGGTTACATCGGAAAAGCGCCCGCGGCCGTCGTTTGCGAGCAATGTGTGGTGCTGCGCCTGATGATAGATCGTATCTGCCGTCGTCGTGGACTCCCAGACGCCACGCATCAGGTATATGTCACGGTCGCCGTCGTTATCAAAATCAGCCTGGATCAAGTTCGCGACCCCAGTCTGTCTGGCCAGCTCAGGATCGTTGGCGGCAACCAGGCCCGACTCCGTATTCCTGTATAAACGGATCGGGTCGCACGGACCAGACGACGTCATAACCAAATCCAGCCAGCCGTCCCCGTCAACATCTTCCATCAGCGCGGATCCAACCAGGCCGTCGGCGATCAGTCCCAGGGAGGGAGCGATATTCGCGAAATGTCGAAAGTGCGCGCCTGGGACAACGGCGGTAATTGGCAGTAACCATTTCGGCGGGACCGATACGGGATAGCCCCCTGCAGCCATCGCAGCCACATTCAGCAGCCATTGAATTTGCCCATCGGGACCAATCAGTTCCAGGGCCCGGTCCAGAGACGTTACTGCGTCTCGCGCAGGTGATGCGTCTTGATGGATGCCGCCTCCCTGAAGGGGATAGACGCATGCGTCTGCGAGATGGCCGGTCGCACAGTTGCGGGTTTCAGCCCGGCGCAGCTGGGCGATCCCCAGTTGACGCAGCGCCATACCATGTCGAATCTGTCCAAGTTCTACGGATTTTGTCACCGCTTCCTGGAAATTGGCCACCGCCGCATCGTCCATACCGTTGTGCAGCAGGTATGTGCCACGGTTGGCCAAGGCTTTGACCGCCGCCGATTGATCCTGCGCATCGGCTAGTTTGCGGTCGAAACCGGGAAGGCAGTCTGCAGGATCTTCTGCGGTTTGCTGGCACCTGCTGCCAGCCAGGTCCGTTCGAATGCAGGTCCACCCCTGCAGTACGGTGGCCTGGTAGCTTGCCTGTGGGGGCGGTGCCTGCCGCCGGACAACAATGGCGGCGACTGCCACGACCATTGCTGTGACCATTGAAACAGCAATCAGAGCGTTGCGGGTAAACATGTTGTCAGGTTAGCCAATTCGATCGACCGATGGCGAGGAAAGGTAAGATACCCGAATGAACGAGCGGATCTCCAGCGCGCCAGTGCAGCCTCGCGGCATTCGGTTGCAACAGCTGCTTAACCAACTGGTTTTCTTGTACTTCGCCAAAGTAGTCTTTCATCTGTCGATACGCTGGATCGATCTGGTGGCTGTGCTGGCGGTCGCGTTCATTGTGGAACACGCTATGATCTGGCTGCGCAGCCGACGGGCGGGTATCCCCTGGTATTTTTCGACATCCGCACTCAGCAGTGGATTCAATGTGGTGTTTATGCTGGGGTCCGTTTCGACGATTCTGCTGTGCGGTGCCGTCGCATTCGGCCTCGTGCACAAGCATCTTGTCCAGTTAACAGGCCGCCGGCATTTTCTGAACCCGTCCAATGTCGGAATCGTCGGCGCGATGTTGTTTTTCCCCGACATCACCTGGGCGACATTCCTGGACTGGGGGACCGATATGACCTTTGCCCTTACTGTGGCAGTCCTGGCAGGCGTTCTTCTGGCCAGGGTCCGGTTGCTGCACGTCGCGATCGTCTTTCTGGTCAGTTGGATGACACTCAGTTGGTTGTTCAATCCGTTGTCGGCGGGCACGATTATTGTCCAGGTCGGGTCGGGCGGGTTCCTGTTGTATGCATTGTTGATGGTTACCGATCCGCGATCATTGCCTGCGACAGTCCGTGGTCGGATTGTCTACGCGATCCTGACGGCCACATTCGCCGTTGTGATACCACTGGTGGTTGGAACAAAAGACATCAATCTGTTCCTGGCGCTGTTGTTGGGCGGGTGTTTTGTTCCGTTCATTCGTCGCGTGGAATCAAGAGCTACGGAGCCGTCCGGAATAATCGCTGGTGCGGCTGTTGCCGTATATGTTGTTGCTGTACTGGGAATCGCACTTTCGCCGGTCAATGCCAGACGGAATCTGGATATGTCGACGATTGCTGAACGGTTGTCCGCCCCGCTTACGGTTTCAGTCCCGGATCAGGCTGGAACCGTTATCGGCGCGGTTAACGAGTCGCTATACCCTGCGGGATGGTCACGGTCTGGCATTGTCGCATTGCCCCTTGAACCAGTCGCCCGGAAACGACTGGCGTTCCAGCAGGTAGAAAACGGTTTGTCCGGTTATGCATCGGCGCTGACCGCGGCGCATCTGGGATGTGACCTGTTTATGTATTCTGCCGTTGCTGCCGCGGACATGGACCTTGACGGCCATACCGACCTGGTCCTGGCAAAACCGGCGCAGGGATTGCGCATCTATTTGTGGCGATCTGGACAGTTCAGTGACGGGACCAGCCTGTTTTTCCCCGACGGGGCACCTGCACATATCGAGCACGTGATCGCTGCGGACTTCGACAGCGACCGCCGAATCGACCTGTTGGTTACGCGCAGTGACTATACCAGCGGCGCGGGCGGCACGTTGTACCTGCAGCAGGACAACGGAACGATGCGGCCGGTCGTGGATCGAATCGGCGCAGGTTTGCATAGTTCCGGCGGGATATCGGTGGTTGACCTGAACGGCGACCGTCGACTGGATTTCTACATCAGTTATGGCGCGGACTGGCACAGCGAACAGGATGACTTCCTGACGGCGCCGGATCCAGACCTGTTTTACCTGAGTGCCACAGACGGCTGGCAAGTATACGATTTGGGCTGGTATCCTCGCCAGGTTGCTGGCCGGCCGCTGCTGGGAATGACTGTATTATTCACAGACTGGAACCAGGATGGTGCAATCGATTTCTTGCTGGGGTCCGATTTTCTGGACCCCAGTTTGACGTATTCCGGTGGCTTGTCGATGCAGGTCGTTAACCGGGGAATGATCGAGAACAACACGATGCACAGCATGAGCTATTTTCCTGTCGATGTTGACAACGACGGCGTTTTTGAACTTTGGGAAAACGGAATATCCCACGCGGCCAGTTTTGACCGCGTGGAACACGTCAAATTACATGGTCCGGCACACAGCATCCTCGAACGTGAAATACTGCATCTCGCCCGGAACCGGGACCCCGGGCGTTTTGACTGCGGCGTGTACATGCACCCGCATTCGCGCAACCTGTGCCTGGACCTGAGCCAGCGCCGGCGCGCGCTGGCCGCAGGTGATGACAGCCTGTGTGCCGGGGTCGCGGCCATCGAAACCCGCCGCGAGTGTATCCGCAAGGTGGCCCGCGCCAGGGGGCGGTCAATCCCGGACCCGCGTCAGTCAGCTGCCGACATCGAGCGGTTTCCGCCGCAGCTGCGGGAAAACGTTCTGTTGAAAAAAGATCTCGACACTGGGCGTTACATAAATCGTCTGCGCGACGACGATGCAGCCCAATACACAGGATTTTCCTGGGCGACGGTGCCGCTTGACGCTGACAATGACGGTTTTGTTGACTTGTACATTGGCAATGGCGCGCTGATGGAGTCCCACGACAGCAACCGGTTCCTGCACAACCTGGGGCGGGGTGGTGCTGGCGGTAAATGGTTTTCCGAGCGAGCCATTGAGTTGGGAATTGCTGATCGCCGGGATACCCGAGGCGTTGTTGCAATTGATATGGACAATGACGGCGACCAGGACCTGGTCGCCAATCATTTCATGGGAGTACCAACCGTCTGGGAAAATCGGTCGGGCGGGGACAGTCTTCGCGTAGAGCTAAGGGGCCGCGTCGCGAATTACTATGGGATCGGTTCGCTGGTGCGAATGAAGACCACCCGCGGCGTTCAAGTACAAAGTATGACGAGCGGAGGCACTTGGAACAGCAGCGGGCCTTGGGCGTTGCATTTTGGTATTGCCGACGGCGACATGCCTGCCGAGTTGCTGGTCACCTGGCCGGATGGCACTACCACCGCTGTGGCCAATCCGCCGGTCAACCACCGAATAATTATTTTCCAGTAATGGAGAAATCGAACTGGACCGGCTGCTTTCGTTTACAAACTGAAACCCGGTGTCTGGCTGCTGTCGGTGCCAGCGGCGCGCGCAACCAGGCAGCGTCAGCCGGTTCGTCGGCAATAACAATCGTCCGTGGGCGGTCGCCGCAGTACGCGACCAGGTCATCGTCGTCAGGATGTCCCCAGATCACGTTTGCGCGGTTGGGCGGCGTCACCAGTGCGGAAACGCATGGTTGATCACAGACGTTCAGCGGCAGGCTCAGCAGCCCGGCAGAAATGACGCGGGTCCCTGACGCAAGCTCGTCCGAAAGTTGTTGCAGGGGGAATGACTCAAACAGGCGAAATCCCCGGGACTGGACCCACGGTTGTTCGTAGACATGGTCCAGCCTTTCCCAGACACGGATTGGCGGGTTGCCGGGATACCACTCGGTTCCAGCCGACATCGGGACAACCCAGGTCCGGGCACGGGAATTTGCAATCACGCCAAGGTATCCGGGTTCTGTCAGGAATGACAGGTCGGTGAGGAATATGTCGTCGTCATTCAGATCCTGCAGGATCGTTTGCAGCGGATAGCGGGATTCGATATTCCAGTAGAATTCGGGCGATGAATACTGAAACCGTGCGAAACTGGCAAAAAAGATGAGGCTTACCCCTGCAATCATTACTCGTTCGCCCCAGACGGATGTCGGGCGAATGGATGCCAACCCCAGAGGCCAGGCCATGGTCAGTGCCAACAGATAACGGCTGTGAAGTGGCGGCTGTAGAACGGCCCAGCCAACAACATGCATCAGCACTGCGGCCGCGAGTATTTTTACAATACACCTGTGCTGCCGAAGGCCGGCCAATCCAATGATCGCGATAGTGGCGGCCGCGATGGCCCACGGAAGTGGTCCAGTCCAGCCGAATAATTCCAACAGGTCGAGCGGGCTGACTCCTGATAATCGATCGGGCAGTGTGTAGTTGGTACCTTCGACGACCGTTCGCACCGGACCACGGTATAGATAGACCTCCCACGATGTCGCGATGGCGAGCAATGCCAGTTCAATCGCGCCGCCAATGCCAACACGATCGCGTTGCCAATTGGATCTGTTGGCAACCAGGATCGTGGCCAGCCACATCGGTGCGCCGAACGGTGCTGACAGGACTGATACCAGGTTGGGAACGGCTCGCCGCCAACTGAACCCGGCAATATCCCGATAGATTACGCACGCCAGGCCGCCAAGAATCAGGAATGCATATTGCCGCCCGTGGTGTGCGTAATACAACGGGAACGGGGTCCCCAATAGGAAACCGACGGTCAGCAGGCGCTCGCGCAGGCTGCGATGGTCACGCCTGGCTGCAGCGGCGAGGACCAGTGCAAGGACCAGCGCAATTACGTGAGGCACTCGAAAAGTCCAGCCGCGGAACGTGCAGTCGCCAAACAGCAGTTGCCAGGCAAACTCCGTCGTAAAGCCTGCGGACATTGTCAATTTTTCGGACAACGACCACGGCAGGCAGGCTGCCAGTCCAGCCCAGGATTCGTTAAATGTTGCCGGCAGCGTGGTTTGCCAGGCGAGATGGTGAGCAATCCCGCAAATGACCAACGCCCACAGGGTCGCTTCGCCTACGGATCTTGCGGGTGTTGGTTTGTCTGTGATCTGTGCCATGGGCTGATTATAGCTGCAATGGAGCCCGCAAGCCGATCACAATAACCAGGCCAGACCCCACCTGCGCGCGTCCAGTTGTAATATTTAGTTAACAATATATATTTTAAATAACTGGAGGTAAACAACTTTTTTTAACTGACTTGACACACTTTAGAAATACGTGTTAATATATTGCTGTATGAAAACGACCTTGGCTATCATGTGCGAAAACCCCCTTTCGCCGCAACGGTTTAGCGGCGCCAGGGCGAGGGGCATCTCGGCGGCTGGCAGTAGTACCATTGCCGCCGCACCGAGCAAATTTATTGCGCAGGTATTGAATTATGAAACAGCGTTTGTTAGATTGAAGAATACGGATTTTTCCGCTCAGGCGAGGAGTTAGGAAATGGGGATGAGGCGAGGAATTTACGGGGGACTGCAGTCGCTGCGGTGGCCGGCATTGATGTTGGCGCTGACGGTGTCGATGCAGTCGGGCGCGGACGTCTCGGCAATGATTGCCAACGAAGACGACACGGTCTTTGCGGCAGATGAACTGCCGGTACAGTTGGCGGTGCCCCAGGCCAATACGCTGGTTGATGATATCGGCATCCGGATCAGTACCCGAGGCTTCGAGTTTCTCGGTACTCAGATCCAGTTGATCGTTAATGGTTGGATCCGGACTGATCGCCTCAATACGACCACCTATGACGATTACGAAAGTACGATCCAGTATCTGTTGAACGATTTTACAATGGGCTACAAGTTTTCGACCGAGCCGACACTGACCGGCTGCCTGTTGTTGATGAACCGTGACGATGACAACGGCGGCAATGGCAGTTGCCTGTGCGATTACGAATCCGGCAGTCAGGGCAATACAGACCCGCCGTGGGCAGATACGGTTGACTGTGACCGCTGCTGGCCGGTGGCCGGTGTCAATAACCCCGTGCCAGCGGCAGGTACCTTTACCGGCTGCCCGGCTGGCCTGGGGGCCCGCCGCTCCCGTTATCAGGACCCGGCTGCACCGTCAGATCCGACCTTTTACGACTGGTGCAAGGGGCCGATGGTCGACGAGGTCCTCAGTTTCAATAACTTTAATGCCGACCCTGACTGTTACAAGCGGGATTCGCAGGATACCGGCGAAACGTGTCCGACAATTTATAATTCCGGCGGTGGCCTGATCACCTGTGGTGACAAGGACGGCGATGGCCGTTACTGCGACCCCGACTATGATCCCGAGAACGACGTCCGCGTTAACGTCTGGAATGATTCCGGTAATAACCGCCTGGTTCTGGATATCGAACTGGAAAATTTTCAGGTTGATGGCTGGGTATTCCTGGATATCGGTTGTGATTACTGCCTGTGGGGCAGCGGTGGCCGGTTTGCCAGTGTCAGCGGTATCGATGCCCGCCTGTATGTTGAATTCGTCAACGGCAACAACCCCACCTGGGCCCGTGATGGTGAGCCCTACAGTGGTGGTGGCGGTGGCGGCGGCGGCGGTGGTGGCGGCGGCGGCGCTCCCCCCGCCAAGAATCTGGGCAGCTGTAGTGGCGGCTCCGGCGGTGGCGGTGGCTCCGGCGGTGGCGGTGGACCAACGGCTCCGCCGCTTGAATCGCTCAGTAATGATGCCCTGATCGGCATTAACCTGGTGGTTGATTATGTCAGTATCCAGG
>JBFJWU010000093.1:0-10420 GCA_041623475.1 bacterium
GTCCAGGTCGTCCGCAAATTCCGATGGTTCCTCGACCAGCTCCAGTCCAAAATCTTCGTCGCCGTCATAACCGACCGGCTCCAGGTCGTCGACCGGTTCCAGGTCATCCACCGGTTCCAGGTCATCGACCGACTCCAGGTCGTCGACCGGTTCCAGGTCATCGACCGGTTCCAGGTCATCGACCGGCTCCAGGTCGTCGACCGGTTCCAGGTCATCGACCGGCTCCAGGTCATCGATCGGTTCCAGGTCATCGACCGGCTCCAGGTCATCGATCGGTTCCAGGTCATCGACCGGCTCCAGGTCATCGACCGGCTCCAGATCATCGACTGGCTCCAGGTCATCCACCGCAATAGAAGGCTCGGACCGTTCGACGGCCTCTTGTGCTTGCTGCGCGTCGTCTTGGGATCGATCTGCAGCATCAACACCGCCTGTCCCGAACAAGGCCGCCCGAACGGTATCGCGGACAGAGCTCCGTGCTGCGTCGGGGTCTTGTTGATTGGTCAGATTGTCGGCCAATCCGGGATCGCCGGTCGTCAACACCTGGTCAACGACGGCACCCGCCGACGCAGATTCCGTAGTCGTGGTTTCCTCGGTCAGGAATTGGGCGAACACTGGCCGACCGTCACCTGGCTGCACAGCAGAAACCAGCAGGATCGAATCCCGGTCAATGGCAAATTCAACATCAACGCCGGTTTGTCCCGCGGGACCGGGCGGCAGATCCGCCACGGCCAGCGATCCCAGGTACTCGTGATCTATGGGGTCGTTTGAGTCACCCTGGAAGACCCTGATTGTTATGCCGGACTGGTTGTCCCTGGACGTCAAAAAGCGTACGGTCGACTCCAGGGGAACAACAGAATTACGTTTAATAACGCGCCGATAGTCGTTGTCATCGGCGACGACACCGATCGAAACCGGCAGTACATCGACCAGGGAAATTGAATCGTTGTTATTGACCAGACTGTCGGCCAGGATCGCAGCGCCAACGGCAACGGCCTGGTCTGGATCCACATCCTTTCTGGCGGATCGCCGGAAGTATTTGGAAACCAGTTCGTCGACCAGCGGCAGGCGGGTCATTCCGCCGACAAGGACCAGTTCGTCCACCTGGTCCCGGCTCATGTCCGCGTCACGGAATACCTGTTCGACAATCTTCAACGAATCCAGGACCAGGGATTTGACCAGTTCGCGGAGCGTCGCACGATCGATGGTCGTTTCGAAATCAACGACAGACTCATTGCCATCGGCATCGGTTTTCCGAAGATCCTTTAACTGGATGGTCACCGAGTCCGATGCCCCCAGATCCATTTTGGCCTGTTCCGCAGCCACCCTGAGGCGCTGGATTGCGCCGGTGTCCATGCGAATATCGATGTCGTAAGCGGACTTGATCTGCTGGCTAAGGTAATTGACGATTCGATTGTCAAAGTCGATCCCGCCCAGGAAACTGTCGCCCCCCGTTCCCAGGACGCGATACTCGTCCTCTCCCAGTTGCAGGATTGTCACATCAAATGTACCGCCGCCCAGGTCATAGACCGCGATCGTCTGTGATTCGTCGCGACCAACGCCGTACGCGATTGCAGCCGCCGTCGGTTCGTTGACGATTCTCAGGACATCCAGGCCCGCGCGTTCGCCGGCGGCCCGTACCGATTCCCGCTGGTGTTGATTGAAATACGCCGGGACGCTGACAACAGCGCTTTCAACCGCGACGCCCAGTTCGGCACGGGCCTGTTCGACAAGTTTGCGCAGGATGGTCGCACCGATGTCTTCCAGGTCCAGGTAACGGTTTCCAACCTTGACCATCGGTTTGCCGTCGTCGCTTCGCCCGATCTCGTAGACAAAATGGTCCTGCATGTCGGCCATTTCGTCGCTGTCAAAGCGACGGCCCATTAATCTTTTGGCACCGTAAACCGTATTTTGGGGGTCGGACAGGAACCGCTCACGTGCGGCGTGGCCTACGACCATTGACCCGGCGGAATCGACGAACACGATGCTCGGCATCGTGTAGTTGCCGTCGGCATCCGGGATAACCTGGACATCGCCATCGCGGCACACAGCGACACAACTGTTAGTCGTCCCGAGATCGATACCGATCGCGATTTCGGACATGTCTGGCAAGTTCCTTGTCTAGCTGGCGCGTAGTCGAAACCCTGAATAAATATTCTAACAGGGGACCGCCCAGACCCATTCCGACCGGTCTACTGATTCTCGGCCCAAACGGTTGCAACCATTCAGGAATATCGGACAACCTGTCGGGGCCGTATGGCGTTCAGGACATCGTTACCGCAGGTCGGAATCGCTGCAGGATTGCTGCGGGAATTCGACTGACCGGGACAAAGTCTGGCTCCCGCCGTTCCAGGGCGCGTCTTATTTCGTTGCGGAGCAGCAGGTTTCCTGCCGCCGCGACCGCAAGCGATGCGCCGGGCACCCGCAGTCGGATCGACTCTGCCGCCCCGATCACAGCGCGGGTCGGACCGATGGCAAACTTCCAGGTCCTGTTGGGGATCTGCAGGTCCCGGGCCATATCGTCGCCATTAAAAACCCACGTCAGGCCATCGTGGTAGCGAACGACAACTTCGGCAAACAATGCCTCGGCCTGGTTGCGGGCATTCTGCCTGGGAACCTGTCGCAATGCCTGTGCCAGGGATACCGAATCCTGGTCTGGACCAGCCTGGATCGCGTGCAGCATATCGCCAAACTCCGCCGCGTGGCCCCAACTGTCAAGGTATTGCAATAAATCCGGGTGTACACCGCCAATCAGTCCTGAATAACGCCAAAGCTGAATGATGCCTTCTTTTTCGGCATCCGAGAACCGGTATCCCATCATTTCTGTGCCACGAATCATCAGCAGCGAAAACTCCAGAATTGTCCCAACCATGTCAGCCTGGTTGATCGGAACGCCCCATTCCGGGACATTCCAGCGTCCGCTGTCCAGCAGCATTTTGCGGACCAGCGCGTGCATAATCCGGACCCGAACGGCCAGCTTGAAGCCCTGCCCGGATCGTCGCAGCGCCCCCTGCTGAACCGTTTCAATTACGAAACGGCCTGTTTCCACCAGGCGTCGGGGCGCCATTTTCTCGAGTTGTCCGGTCATCACCAGGGGTTTCACAGCAGGGCCGCAATGATAGCCGTTCATCAGCGCCCAGGCGCTGAGGACGATCATCGCGCCCGGCCCGGTGCGCTGATAGGCGCGAGCTCCCCGGTCCTGTTCATCAAAATCCACCCAGGCTGGCACGCGGTCCACGTCTTCCAGCAGATCGACCAGGACAGCGGGCGGATCGTCAAGCGCGTGAATTCCGCGATCCAGGGCACGCCCCAGCAGACGCAGGCCGTGTCCCTGGCGGGCGCCGCTGAACTCTGCGACAAATGCGTCTGCAACCGGATCCCCCAGGTTGTAAAACGAAGCGCAATGGTCCGCCATTGTGCCCCACTCGGCCCGGGCCGCATCACGATTGCAGAACCGCCGGGTATCTCGCTGATCATTCGGTGTCGGTTTACCGACGATGGACCTGGCAGTTTGTCCCATGTGCCCCCCTTGGTCCGGCATCTGGTTCAAGTCTAGCCGCTTCGAGCAAAACAGTCAACCTTGACTGTTTTGCCGTTTCCCGGGCTGATGTTGCCGTGTTGGCGGCATCGACGCATAATCATCGTCGTAAGTGTCCGACCCGGTTTTTTGCCCGTCAGTTCGTCCCGCGGGACAGCGGCGACGCCCGCCGGATGGGCCTCAAGTTGGCCAGGAGGCATTTGGCAACGTAATGGACCTGCGACGGCAATTTGATACCTTAATCGACCTGTACCAGGCGACGGTAGACCGGTACAGCATGCAACCATTCATTGGCGAACGGTCCCGGTCCGGGTGGACCTGGAACACTTACGCCGATCTGCAGAAACAGGTCGATGCCGCCCGTTCCGGACTGGTACAGCTTGGCCTCCGGCCCGGCGACCGTGTTGCAATCATTGCCGACAATTGCTGGGAATGGATCGTTGGCGCGTTTGCAACGTACACCGCGGGTGCGGTCTACGTCCCGATGTACGAAGCGTCAAAAGCCGATGAACAGACTTTCGTGCTGCGCGATTGTGGCGCAAGGATTGTGTTTGCCCGGACAGAGCGGATCGCCGAACGCTGCGCAGGCCTGGTCGATGACGGCTCTGACCTGCAGCACGTCATCTGCCTGCAACCCAAAGGTGACCAGTTGCCGACCGCAATTCGATCGTTCACACAACTGATGGCCGAAGGCAGCAGGAACGATGTCCAGCCGGCAACGCCATCCAGGGATGACCTGGCTGCGCTGGTCTACACCTCTGGAACAACCGGTCAACCCAAGGGCGTGATGCTGGCCCACAGGAATATCGTTGACAACGTCAGCGCGTTCCTGCAGGTTCTGCCACTTCAGCCAGGCCGGGAGATGTCGGTTTCGTTTCTGCCCTGGGCGCATGCCTTTGGCCAGGTTGTCGAGCTCTATGGTTTGTTCAGCACCGGCGGCAGGATCGCAATCGCCCAGTCCCCGGCAACTTTAGTGCGCGATATGGGCGAAATTCGACCGACTGTCCTGTTCAGTGTGCCCCGGGTCTGGAACAAACTGTATGCGACCCTGAACCAGCAGATCGCACGGATGCCCCCGGTGCAGCGCTGGCTGATGAATCGCGCCCTGCACGTGGCCAGCCGTGTCCGCCAGATGTCCATCTGGAATCCGTTGTCATTGCTGGTCCGACTGCAGCACGTAGTCTTGGACAGGCTGCTGCTGTCCCGGGTTCGCCGGCTGCTTGGCGGGCGGTTGAAGTACGCCGCCAGCGGCGCCGCTGCGCTGTCGCCGGACGTTGCCCGGTTCGTGTCCAACCTGGGCATCATCGTGTCCGAGGGCTATGGACTGTCGGAAACCAGTCCGGGCGCCACGTACAATCCACTGGATGACCCGCGACCGGGTACGGTCGGAATTCCGCTGCCCGGAATCCGGATCCAGGTCGATCCGGTCGATGATGCCCCTGCCGACCAGGGCGAAATTGTCATTCATGGCCACAACGTCATGCTGGGGTACTTCAATCGACCACAGGAAACCGAGCTGGTGCTGACCCCTGACGGTGGGCTGAAAACCGGGGACCTGGGATTTCTGGACAATGACGGTTACCTGCACATTACCGGCCGGGTCAAGGAACAGTACAAATTGGAAAACGGCAAGTATGTCGCCCCGGCCCCGCTGGAAGAAAACCTGCAGCTGAGCCCCTACATTGCCCAGGTGTACATCCACGGGCACAATCGCGCGCAGAATGTCGCCCTGGTTGTTCCTGACCGCGAAACCGTCGTGCCGTGGGCACGGGATAATGGACTGGATCATTCTGATTTTGAACAATTGTGCACATCCGACCAATTGCGGGAACTGCTGCAGAAAGAACTGCGATCGTACAGCCAGACATTCAAGAATTACGAAAAAATACGCAATTTCCTGGTAATCCCGGACGAATTCACGCCAGAATCGGGCCTGCTGACACCCACATTGAAATATCGTCGCCGGGCGATCGAAGACCGGTTTGCCGGCGAAATTGATTCGCTGTACCAATCCGGGTAACGTAAGCAACAATGAGCGCGGGGGCCAGCCCCGCTATTTGTTAGAATAACTATTCTAATTACCGCAAGCGAGGGGATCTCATGAGCGTATCGAAAGTCGATCTGGAACAGCGGGCTGATGCCGCAGTCATTGATGAACTGAAACAGACTCTGGAGCGTCAGCGCCAGGCATTCCTGAAGAATCCGGCGCCATCATACGAAGACCGTATTGCCAACCTGAAACGGTTGCAGAAGATGGTCCTGACCCACAAAGACGAATTGACCGATGCGGTCTGTGAGGATTTCGGATCCCGGTCCCGCCACGAAACGATCCTGGCCGAGATCATGACAACGGTCAACAACATCAAGTACACCAGGAAGCGCCTGCACAAGTGGATGCGGCCCCGCAAGCGACATGTGGATGTGACGTTCCAGCCTGCCAAGGCCAAGGTCATTTACCAGCCGAAGGGCGTCGTCGGCATTGTCTCGCCGTGGAATTACCCGGTCCAGTTGGCATTGGTCCCGCTGGCCACAGCCCTGGGTGCCGGCAACCGCGCGATTATCAAACCGTCAGAAATCACGCCGAAAACCTCTGAAGTCATGAAACGCCTGATCGCCGAAACATTCAGTCCCGAAGAAGTCCACGTTGTCACCGGGGGCCCGGACCTGGGTGCCGAGTTCAGCGGCCTGCCGTGGGACCATCTGTTCTTTACCGGTTCGACCCAGCTGGGACGCCTGGTTATGAAAGCCGCCGCCGAAAACCTGACCCCGGTAACCCTGGAGCTGGGCGGCAAATCGCCGTTGATCGTCCACAAGTCGTATCCGGTTGACCGCGCCGCAAAGCGAATCGTGTCTGGCAAGTATTTCAATGGCGGCCAGACGTGCGTTGCGCCGGATTACATTCTGGTCCACGAAAGCAAAGTGGACAGCCTGGTCAACGCCATCCGCGACGAAATCCACGCCTGTTATCCGACGATCGCCGACAACCGCGACTATACAGCCGTCGTGAACGAGCGGCATTATGCACGGCTGCAGTCGCTGCTGAAGGACGCCCAGGACAAGGGCGCGACCGTCGTTGAAATCAACCCCGCTAATGAAAAAGTCGACGAGTCAACGGGCAAAATTCCGCCGACCGTCCTCCTGAACACCAATGACGACATGTCGGTGATGCAGGACGAAATCTTTGGCCCGCTGCTGCCGATCCTGCCCTACGACAAACTGGACGAGGCACTGGACTATGTCAACCAGCGGCCGCGCCCCCTGGCGTTGTACTACTTTGACGACGACGCATCGCGCGCCGACATGGTGTTACAAAACACGGTGTCCGGTGGTGCCTGCATCAACGAAACTGTGATGCACGTCGCCACCGACGACCTGCCGTTTGGCGGCGTTGGCGACAGCGGCCTGGGTGCCTATCACGGCTACGAAGGATTCGAGACCTTTTCTCACAAAAAGGCGGTCCTGATGAAAGGCCGGTTCAACTCGGCCAACATGCTGGCCCCGCCGTACGGCCCCAAAATCGAACGGATCATCAAGTTTATGGTCGGCTGACCGCCTGGCCAATTCGGTTATGACCCGCCGGCCCGTCGGAACCATCGTTCCTGCGGGCCGGTCCTATTTTGTAAGAAACCTGGCCTCTGTCGTTACCCACCCCTGGCGCCCTGCACACTGGACCTGAAACCGTGAAGCTGCATTTACTGTCCGCACTGCTGGCAACATTGATCGCCTCCCCCGGGCTGGCGGATTTCCAGCAGCCACAGGGCGACCAGGAACTGGACATCGCCTGGGGGGCAATGGACGAACGTGGACTGTATCATTCCAGCGCGCGGCTGGTCGCCGATGTATCGGCAATTGCACCCGGCGACTCGTTCAACGTCGGCGTCCTGATTCGCCTGGATACCAACTGGCACACCTACTGGCGGAATCCCGGCGAGGCAGCCCTGCCGGCCAGGATCGACTTTGCCAGCACCGGGGCCGGATTCGGCCAATTGAAATGGCCCGCGCCAACCGCTTTTGACGAAGGCGATGGCATGTTCATCACCTACGGTTACAAGGACCACGTCCTGCTGTCTGCGCCGGCCAAAGCCGGCAGTGCCGATGGTGGTCAGCTGGACATCCGCGCATCCGTAACCTATCTGGTTTGCGAACTGCAATGTGTACCCGCGTTTGGCGAACTGCAATTGTCCATCCCGATTGCCGACAGGACAGAGCATGGCCCTGACGCCCACTTGTTTGCGAAGGCCTTTGCCGCCTTGCCGATCACGGCAGCGGGCACCGGACTCCGAACGTCCGCCAGCTATGCGGCCCTGCCGACCGGGCCGGGCCAGGACTTCATGGGCCGCCTGCGGGTTGACCTGTGTGGGCCGGGCGGAGACCCGGATTGCACGTTTGCCGCGCTGCCAGTGGACCCGCCATGGGGAACCCTGATCCTTGCCCACGCGCCGTCACTGGAATTACGGGTTCAAGATGTTCGCAGACTGGACCAGGCTGATGACGCGTGGGAGATCCTCGTTGACGGCAAAAGTATTGCGCCCTACGAGGGGCCAGCAACCGGAATTGCAGGCCTGTTGTATGTAGCAACCGCTGGTGGCCAGCAAGCGATTGAAGTCGAGTTTCCTGTTACGGCATCGGTCACTACGGGCACACCCCAGGCAATATCAGCGTTTCTGTCCGATGTCGCTATGGCTGGTTCCGGCCCTGCGGGCGCCAGTGCCGAGCCTGTTGACTTGTGGACAATCCTGCTTTTTGCGTTTCTGGGCGGCATCATCCTCAACCTGATGCCCTGCGTATTTCCTGTGTTGGCGCTTAAAGTCGCAGCGTTCGCCGAACTGGTCCATGAGGACCGCAGCGGCCGGTTTATTCACGGCCTGGCCTATACTGCGGGCGTTGTTGGCAGCATGCTGCTGCTTGGGTTTGTTGTCGTGGCCCTGAAATCAGCAGGCACCGCCGTTGGCTGGGGGTTCCAGTTCCAGCACCCGGCATATATTGCTGTCGTTGCCGCAGTTGTAACCGTTTTCACACTGAATCTGTTGGACGTCTTTGTCATCGGCGTAACCGCCGGTTCGGCCGTGCGCCGCACGGACAGCCTGACCGGGACTCCGCGGAGTATCGCCGAAGGAGTCCTGACCGTCATCCTGGCGACTCCGTGCTCGGCCCCGTTTCTGGGCTCGGCAATGGGCCTGGCGCTGGCCGGGTCCGGTGCGGTCACGTTTGCCGCATTTGCTGCCGTCGGGCTGGGTCTGGCATTTCCATTCGTCGGATTGACATTCGTTCCCGGTGTCGCCCGGCTGTTGCCCAGTCCGGGACCCTGGATGGGGCGTGTAAAAAAGATCCTGGCGCTGTTGCTGCTGGCCACGATCATCTGGCTGGCGTGGTTGATGCTCCAGGCCTACGGCACATCAGGCCTGGTACGGATGCTGGCATTCCTGGTCGCCGTGTCTGCAGCAACCCTGGTCTTTGGCAAGGTTCAGTTCAAGGCGGGCCGCGACAAATGGACACCGGTCGGGATCGCAACGGCACTTGTTGTGGCGGTGTCGGTATTCAGCCTGCGATTTGGCGAACCGGCCGCCGTCCCGACAGAATCACTGAGGGGCAGCCCCTGGTCTGCAGAAGCCGTCCAGAGCAACCTGGCCAACGGCAATCCGGTCCTGGTCGACTTTACCGCCGACTGGTGCATCACCTGCAAAGTCAACGAAAGCTCGGTCCTGGACTCGGACGCGGTCCAGGATGCCATCCAGGAGACCGGCACCGTCGTCCTGATTGCAGACTGGACCACCCCGGACGAACTGATTCGCAAAGAACTGGCTCGCTTCGGTCGTGGCGGTGTCCCCATGTACCTGGTCTACAGCCCGTCGGCCCCCGACAACCCAAACCTGCTGCCCGAACTCATCACCCGCAGTATGGTCATCAAAGCGCTGGAACAAGCCGCGAACTAGGAGCGAGCGCGACTCGCCCAATCAAAAGAACGCCGGTAGGCGCACAGATTTGCGGCAAATCGTGCGATGCCCGCAAGACGCGGCACCGCAGCAATAGCAGCGCTATTGCGAGGACGGCTGAGCGAGGACAGCGCCGCAGATTGCGTGAAGCTGCGCGCCGCCTAGACGAAAAAGTCGGGGACAGGCGTAGTCCCCGGCGTCACCAGATACTGATCAAAGTCCGTCACCCCGGCTTCGGCCAGAATATCGTCGTCGATACAGAAATTACCGGTGAATTCGCGACTGTCTTTGGTCAGGATCACGTGGGCTGCGTCGGCCAGGATCTCAGGCGTTCGCGATTGGCTGGCCATGGCCTCGCCACCAAGCAGGTTACGGACGGCGGCGGTATCGATGGTTGTGCGAGGCCACAGGGCGTTGAACGCAATCCCCGCAGACCGGTATTCACCGGCCATGCCCAGCACGCACATGCTCATCCCGAACTTTGCCATGGTGTACGCGACGTGCGGCGCAAACCAGCGCTCTTCCATGTTCAGGGGCGGGGACATATTCAGGACGTGGGGATTATCCGCCTTGCGCAGGAACGGAATGCAGGCTTTGGAGCAAAGGAATGTCCCGCGCGTATTGACGTGATGCATCAGGTCGTAGCGCTTCATTTCCGTCGCTTCGGTTCCGGTCAGGCTGATGGCACTGGCGTTGTTGATCAGGATGTCGATACCACCAAATTCGTCCGCTGTTTTCTGGACCGCGTCAACAACCTGGGCTTCGTCACGAACATCGACAATCAGCGGCAGCGCCTTGCCACCCGCGGCCTCGATTTCCTCGGCGGCGGTGTAGATTGTTCCCGGCAGTTTCGGATGCGGCTCGGCAGTCTTTGCGGCGATGGCAATATTCGCGCCGTCTTTGGCGGCCCGCAACGCGATCGCCTTGCCGATCCCACGACTTGCACCTGTAA
>JBFJWU010000094.1:0-10402 GCA_041623475.1 bacterium
ATTGCCGGCGATATCGCGGACCGTAACCCAGAGCTCTTTGGTGCCGTCACCACCGATCAGCCAGCGCTGGACCGACGCGGCAAAGGGCTGCCAGGTCGTATCGGTCACCGACGGCCCGGTGACCTGCATTTCAAAGATATCGCTGCCGGTAATGCCGATGACGGCACTGGCACCTGTGGCATAAACATCACCGTCATTGATCTGGACCAGCGTCAGCGTCGGTGGCGACTGGTCGAGGGTAATGGAATCGGTGACTACCGTGGAATTGCCCGCTGCATCATAGAAGGTCGCGGTCAGCGTTTTCAGGCCGTCACCACCGGTCAGCGTTGCAGCAGTGGACGGTGACATCGTTGCCCCTGTAAATGGAGATGCGATGGGGCCGGACAGGTCATACGTCACCGCGTCCGGGGCGGTCAGGGCGACGGTGACGGTTGTTGTCGAGACAGACAATGCGTCCCCGTTGATCTCGATGGCTGCCGGTGCAGGTCCCGTCTGGTCCAGGGTCACTGGTAGCGAAAAGAGACCTGTCTCGTTCAGGACAACGTCGCGATATCGGACATTAACGAATTTGTTGCCTTCTCCCGGCGTCAATGTAACGGTTGTCGTTGCTACGAACGGGATCCAGGTGCCGGCAATCGAATCGGAAATATCACCGGATAGTTGCAATTCAATCGGTGGGTGGGTATCACTGGCGTCCAGGTCCAGGTCGATTGCCAGCGAATTTGTCCAGGGTGCCGTTGGCGCAGTCCAGGAGATACATGGCAGGCACGTAGGCGGGGCCTGGTCAAGGTTGAAGTCAACGTCTGCCGCACCGGTGTTGCCCAGGTCATCCACGGCAAACACGTTCAGGCGATATGTCTGGTCCGAGCCAGCCAGCGAATGCGTCCAGGACCAGCTCGACGTCCCGGATGCCGGGAACGAGACCGGAGAAGGGGACGTAAAGTCGGCTCCGTTCCAGTAGCCGGGGCTGTCGACGTAGTAGACGGACAGCCAGACTGCCGTAACTGTACTGGTTGTATCCAGCGCCGAACCGGTAAACGGGTCGGGAAAACCTGCGTACAGGCTTCCATCTGACGGGGAATAGATGGATACCGCCGGTCCTGCCTGATCAAACAGAACGGAATCGCCGGACGGCAAACTGGTTGTCAGCAGTGAGTCCCGCAATGTGACCCATACCTGGTTTGATCCCGGAGTGCCATCCAGCACAACCGTTGACGACGCCGCGTATGCGCGCCAACCAGTTGGCCAGACAGTTGAGCCTGTGATTAACATTTCAAATGCGTCAGCACTGGCGATGATGTCCAGGGTGGTGGTGACAGTACTTACCGCAAACGCACCACCTGCCAGGACGACACTGCTGATGGTCGGTGCACCGGTATCCAGCACAACTGTGTCGGTAAATGGTCCGCCAATGTTGCCCGCCGCGTCTACGTAGTCAACGGACAATGTCTTGATGCCATCCCCGGCACTGATGGTGAGCGCCGCCGATGTCGTCACCGGCGTCCAGGCCGCGGCCCCTGCGATATCCCCGCCAATTCGCATTGCTGTGACCGGGTTGCTGTCCAGCCACGAGAGCGTGGCATCCACGTTCACCGAGTTCGTAACTGCCTGGACAATGTCGATCGAACCCGTTGGGGCGACCGTATCCAGGATGATCGCGTCAAAGACCGGACCGGACACATTAAACGCGGCATCGGCAACCGAGACATAAACCGTATTCAGGCCGTCACCGCCAGTCAAGGTCAGGGGCAGGGGGTCCGACAGGGCCACAAACCCGCCTGTAGATGCATCGCCGGTGACCTGGATCCACGCTGCATCGGCACCGGCCGTGACCGACAGCGATACATTTGCTGACGACGTATAGCTGGCGCCCGAATTGATTGTGGTGCCCGACAGGACCGGTGGCGTAACGTCGACCAGGATTCCGATCGGACCGACGGTTGCAACATTGCCGACACCGTCGCGGAATTCCGCGCCGACATTGTGAAGTCCGGTACCGGGAAATGTAACCGTTGTCGACGGGACATAGTTGATCCACTGCCCGTTGAACGGATCTGTAAAACCCCCTGTCAGGCGGATCTGGATCGGCAACGATGAATCTGAATGCCCAAGCGACAACTGGACAATCGTGGACGATGTTGCCGGTGTCGGGGTCGTCAACGACGCCCCGGCAAAGACTGTGTCGATCACAAAGCTGGTTATTGCAGCAGGCATTGTTCGATTGCCAGCCAGGTCGACGGCCGCGATGCGAATCGAGTGCGCCCCGTCAGCGAATGGCGCACCAGGTACAAATGGGGAGGTGCAGCTTGAAAACGCGCCGGCATCGACCCGACATTCAAAAAACGCCTGACTACCGTCTGATGTGAACGAGACCTGGGGCAATGCGTCGCTGGTAACCGCGGGTGGACCGGACAGGATAATGACCGGCGGGGGTGATGAATCTACAGTCCACGTGCGGGTTGCCGGTGTGGTCGACACATTGCCGGCCAGGTCGATGGCACGAACCTCAAATGTCCATGTGCCATCCGCCACGGTCCGCGTATGTCCTGCTGGATCGCAGGGAGTCCAGGTCAGTTCCCCGGCCAGTCGGCACTCAAACGCCAGGTCAGCTGCCGGGGTTCCCCCTGGTAACGGGTCCGAGCCACTGAACTGGAACGTGGCAGACGGTGAATTGACCAGTGTGCCGGGGCCCGACGTAATCGTTGCCGACGGTGGCTGGGTATCAAGAATGTACGGACCATAGACAACCGATGGCGGAGTGGGCTCGCCAGGCAATGGAACAATTGAGACCCTGATCCAGTTGATGCCTTCGGCCAGGGGCAGGGGCGTTATGCACGCCGCCGGACCGTAGACTGTCCCGGATGTCTCATTTGTCACCAGGCATTGATACTGGACGCTTCCGGTATCTGGCGGCAGGTCGATATCCAGATCCGGGTCATTCGTGTGGGTGGTCCCGTCTGATGTCGGATTGCCGGATGGGTCGGTAATCGAAAGCAGGAAGGGTTTCCAGCCCGTAAATCCGGCCGATGCGGTCGCACCAAAACCCTGGCGGTCCCAGACTCTGATCTGGATTCCGAAACGCCTGAATCGTTCGATATCGGCGTTGTCCTGATACGAATACTGCAGAACGACCGGGCCTGTTACCGGCAGGTCGGCATCGTTTGTTCGGGTTGAATCAGACGGGCTTTCGCCCCAATGGACGGACCAACCAATTACATCCTGTGGTCCGTCTACCGGGTCAATCCAGTCAAAGCTAAGGGTGATGGTTGTCCCGGGAGCCGGATCCGACGCGGGTGCCAATGATGCGGACTGTACCAGGAAACCACTGTCCGGGATCACCGTAACGTTTGTCACCTGGGGACGTGAATGTTCGACAACCTCAAACCGGTCGGTCAACGTCAGGGGGCGGTCGCCCGCATCCATGTAAACAATGTTGTAGCGCCCCGGTGCGACATTATCCGACAAAGGATTGACGTAACCCAGAACGGCGCCATCGCCTGTCAACCGTGATGTCCCGGTAAGCGGAATCATATATGCGGCATCTGTCACCGCTTGCAGGTACAGGCTGAATCCGCTGGCAACGCGGGTTTTGCCTGTGCCAACATCGACGACAACGGATGCACCAATATTAGTGCCCCGCACTGTTAACAGACGGGCACCGTCATCGGTGAACACACGTGACGGGCGGACAGCGTCCAGTCGGGAATCGATCGGCTGGGTGCAGGCAGAGGCGGCCGAAAGGACCAGTGCTGCGAACGCACCTATCCCGTTTCGACGCCTCCCCACGTTCGAACCAGCGGCCCCACCACCCGCTGAATGCCTTTGGGCACTCACGGACCTGATATGCACACTCCTCCTGAGCACCTATTCTAGTCTGTAAAGTGCGGCAGGTCAACAGTTTTTTGCGGAAAATGTGACGCAAATCACATTTCCGAATCAAACCAGCGAGCTGCAGCAGAAATTGGCGAATTTTCCGGCAATAAAAGCGAATTCGCCGTGGTAACCTGTCTTTGAATTCTGGCCCGTCAGGACGGCTCAAATCAGCGACGAACAACGACAGGAACGAAAAGGTTTCGGCATTGTCTTATGGTTGCTGGCGGCCGGGGTCGCGGTGTATGCCATTGCCGGTCCCTACGGCTATCTCGATTACAGCGAAATCAAGGCCGAGCGGATACGGCTGGAGGCCCGGATCGCTGAACTGGAGCAGGAAAATCGCCGATTGCAACTGCAGATTGATCGACTGCGCAACGATTCGGCCTATCTGGAACGCATCGCCCGCGAACGGCTGGGCATGGTGAAGCCCAATGAGCGTGTCGTTGTCGTTCCCCGGAAATAGGTTCCCATTCGTGACGATTCAGGAAAAACTTGCAAAATGGGCGCGCCGAGCCCTGATCGGGGTCGTCGTCGCTGCCGCAACGTACTATGCGGCCCGCGAACTCGGCTTTGGGATGGCGCTGGCCGGTTGTTCGCTGCTGGTGACCGTTGCGTACGGAATCACAGTGGCCCGTGTTAACGAAGATTGGCGCGTCGGTTTGCTGGGAACTGCCGTTACGGCGCCGATCCCGTTTGCCGTCCTGGAGCAGCCGTTAATGGCCCCCGGCATTGCGTTGTTGATGATCGGCGCGGGTGGGGCACCCGGTGGTGGCCTGGTTGCGGGCCTCAGCGGATTTGCCGTCGCCGTGGGCATGCAATTTGACAAAATTACATCGACGGACCTGGTCGCATCCTTTGTCGTTGCTGTGACCACTGTTGTCGTCCTGCGCGACCAGGCCCGCCACCATCGGGATTTGCGTCGGCTTCAGGCAGCTGAGCAACGGCGTGAAAGCCATCTGGTCCAGGCCGGCCAGAACAGTATCGCGAGGCTGTCCCCGGATGCGGTTGCGGCCCGCGAACGGGAAGCCCAGCAGCATTTGAAGACCCGGTTGACGGGTATTACGGCAACGGTTCGCAAGGTCCTGGGTGCCTACTCATCGGTTTTGTACCTTCGAGACGAGCACGATCAACTGCGATTGGCTGCTGTTGATGTATTGGACCGGACGGTCCGGTTTCGGCCCAGCCTGGAGACTGCGGACGGTGTCATGGGCTGGGTGTTCCGTCACGTGGATCCCTTTCTGGCGATGGAATACGCCAAATCGGTATCGGGGCTGGCGCACTACGACAGCAAAGAACCCGATATCAAGAGCTTTCTGGCTGTGCCGGTCGCCGATGAGGAATCGTGCATCGGAGTGCTTGCAGTGGACTCGCTGGAGGTCCAGGCATTTTCTGAAGAAGAACATCGCCAGATTCTGGAAATCCTGGCCAGCCAGGTCCTGAACTGGACCGAATACAGTACCGAGCGACAACAGACGATTGAGGAACTGGAGCATTGGCGGGCATTTTTCGAGGTTGCCCATGGGCTGCAGCGAGCAGTAGATCTGGGTTCTGCCGTTGAATACTTTCTCGATCTTGTTGATACAGTCACCCGTGCCGAATTGATTATCCTGGCGCAGCCCCTCGCCGACAGCGATCAATTTGAAGTGGTTCAGGCGCGAGGCGAATTGACCGGTGTGCAGGCGGGGAAGACATTTTCGTCAGGCGAAAGCTGGGCCGGGTGGGCACTGGAACAACCCGGGGTTCGCGGAATCAGCGACCTGACGCGACGCAACAAGGACCTGCCGCTGTTGTTCGAAGATGATGGGGTCCCTGGCGAGGGTTCGGCCATCTGTATCCCGGCCGGGCAGGTCAATACAACAGCCGATGCCCAGGCCGGATTAATCCTGTGGTCACACCGGCCTGATCAGTTTTCGATCGCTGAATCTGATGTCCTGCAGCGAATGATCGCGCCGTTCCAACTGGCGTACGAACGGGCGATGGCGATGGATGCCCTGGAGGCGTTGGCCACGACCGATGCCCTGACGGGATTGGCCAACCGCCGGGTCGGCGCCGAGCGACTGGGCGCAGAGATCGATCGATCCGATCGCTCGGGCAAAACGGTCAGCATTGTCCTGATGGACATTGATCACTTTAAAAGCGTTAACGATACGTGGGGCCACAATGCTGGCGATATTGTCTTGAAAACGGTTGCGGGAATCCTCAGTGATTCGGTCCGCAGTATTGATGTAGCCGTTCGGCACGGCGGCGAAGAGTTCCTGTTGATCCTTCCAGAAACCGGCCTGGACGAGGCGGTCCAGACTGCGGAACGCGTACGCAAGCGGATTGCACGGGCGTCGGTGTCGGTCGAGGGCAACCCGGCGCTGCAGGTAACGGCGAGTTTCGGGGTCGCTGAAGCCGTTCCCGGGCACGAGGCCGGTCCGTCGGGGTTGTTACAACGGGCAGACGAGGCGTTATATGCTGCAAAAGAGGGCGGCCGCGACCAGGTCTGCCTGTCACGTCCAGACCTGACGAACCGGGCCGCGCCGTGATGGCTGGAGTCCGCTGGCTGTGCAGCGTCGCAGCGGCCGGAGTTGTATTGCTGCTGGCAACCAGCGGGAACGGTGCCCCGGTTGACGGCTGGGCCCGTGAATTCAGGGTCATTGCGCGAGTCGGGGCCCAGGTGATTTCGACTTATGACCTGATGCTGGTCATCGCCCACGACCGGATGCTGTCCGGTGCAGATCTAGAGCCGCCGCCTTTGGATACCGAATGGCGGCAGGCGCTGTCCCGGAAATTCAGCCAGCTGGTCATCCTGGAGGCTGCCGAAATGCGGGGGGCTGTTTTTCCTGATCCCGCCCAGATTCGTGATGTTGGTGACCAGCTACTGAAGTCCTACGGTGATGGCGACCCCAGGATGTTCTGGCGTCGGACCGGGATACCGTTTCAGCGAGTCCAGGACGAATTGCGACGGCGTTCGGTCGTCGAACGGTATGTCCAGGACGTCATCGCCCCGTCGGTTCGCGTCACACAGACCCAGGTTGACCAGGTGTTCAATGAACTGGCGGATGAGTCGGGGTTTTCCAATCCGGATTCGGCTCGTGAACGCATCCAGTCGATGCTGTTGTTTCGCGGCGTGCGTGATCAGTTGATGAAACTGCGTGAACGCTATATCGAACGCACGGACATCAAGATCCTGGATTCGCGCTACACCCGTCGCGACCTGATTGACGCAGAAGACCCGTCTGATCAGTCCCTCAAACCGATTCCCTGACCGGATCGACTGGCAAATGTCTGTGTCGCGGCGCAGAATGAACCCACTTCGTATACCTGGCAGCAGACACAAACAGGCGTGACCGTGATTGAAGACCGAAAAAACCAGCACATCGACATCGTCCTGGGTGAGCAAAGTGAGCATCGCGGCGGCACACTGCTGGAGTGCGTTGATCTGGTTCACCAGAGCCTGCCCGAACTGGACCTGGATGACGTTCAGGTCGGAACCCGGTTCCTCGGCCGCCAGATCGATGCCCCGCTGTTGATTACCGGAATGACCGGCGGATCTGATCGAGCCGCGGACATCAATAAACAACTGGCGGAGGCCGCCCAGCGGGCAGGTGTTGCGCTTGGGGTTGGCAGCATGCGCCCGATGATCCAGGACTCGGCGCGACGATCAGACTATGATCTACGCGGAATCGCGCCCGATATCCCGCTGTTGGGCAACCTGGGGGTCATGCAGGCGGCGGAACTGCCGGTTGACGAGGCCCGCGCGTTTCTGGCTGAACTGGGTTATGACGCCTTGTGCCTGCATTTGAACCCCGCGCAGGAACTGGCCCAACCCGAAGGCGACCGCAGATTCCGTGGTGCGCTTGAGACGATCACCCGGTACCAGGCGGATCTTGGTTTGCCCGTGATCGTCAAGGAAACCGGAGCCGGATTATCGCCGGGGGCGCTGGCCGCGATCTCGGCAGCCAGCGTCAGTTGGGTGGATGTCAGTGGCAGCGGCGGGACCAGTTGGACACGGGTCGAAGCCAACCGCCCGGATGCCGATGATTTCGGACACGAATTTGCCGACTGGGGGATTCCAACCGCAGTATCACTGGTTTGCGCCCATCGCACGGGTTTGCGGGCTGTGTCGTCTGGTGGCATTCGCTCGATTCACGATATTGTCGTATCGCTGGTACTGGGAGCGCGGATTGTCGGCGCCGCACGCCCCGTGCTGGTCCGGCTCGACCAGGATGGCCCCCAGGGGGCGGTTGACTTGATCGGGCAGTGGCAGTCGTCGTTGCGCAAATCAATGCTGCTGCTCGGCGTTGCCAGCCTTGAGGAACTCAGGCATGTTCCCCGAATTGTTCATCCGCCGCTGTCGACCTGGTTGCAGCAGGTGTCAACGTGACGCGCCTCCGAAATGTGCAGGTCACAGCCAGGGCAAATATTGCCCTGGTCAAATACTGGGGCAAGGCCGATGCCGGGCGAAATATTCCTGATGTCGGGTCGCTGTCGTTGACGTTATCCGGTCTTGAAACGCGTACGACTGTTTCCGCCGCCGAGCCAGGATCCGGGTGGCATTTTGAACTGGATGGCAGGCCGATGACGGATAAGGAAGCGGACAGGATGCGGTCGCTGTTCAGGCGACTGGACGTGCCATCCGCGATGGATATCCATTTTGCGTCCGAAAATCATTTTCCGACCGCTGCGGGCCTTGCCAGTTCCGCGTCTGGCGGGGCGGCATCGGTCGTCGCGCTGGATTCAGCACTGGATTTGCAACTGTCCGGCGAGCGGTTGGCAGAAGAGGCGCTGCGGGTATCCGGAAGCGCGCCGCGCAGCCTGTTTCCGGGATTCGTCAGGCTGGACCCGGCTGGCGATCACGTCCAGCTTCGATCTTTGGACATGCCGGAAAACTGGGATCTGGCTGTCCTGGTTGCCCAGACGGCGACCGGACCCAAGAAAGTGTCGAGTCGGCAGGCGATGGCATCCAGCAAAGCATCCCCGTACTATCCCGCCTGGGTGGACAGCCACGCGCAGGACCTGGATGATGCGGAGGCAGCGATCGCAGCGGCCGATTTTGATCGACTGGTGGCAGCGATGGAGCGAAGCACACTGAAAATGCACGCGCTGCCGATTACCAGCCAGCCACCGGTCTGGTATTGGAACGATGTGACACTGGCGGTGATCGCAGCCATTGAAGAGGGGCGCGATCGTGGCATGTCGGGCGGCTATACGATGGACGCAGGTCCCCACGTGAAACTGTTTTGCCAACTGGGCGATGCCAAAGCCTGGGGCGCTTTGTTGGCCGCTGTCCCCGGGGTCACTGGCGTGATCCAGGCATCCACTGGCGACGGTCCCGAAGTCGAGTTCATCTAGACGGGCCATTGATTAATGATTCCAGACATGATCAGTTCGGCCGACCTGGTTCGGGCACCGGGCAAGCTGTTTCTTGCCGGAGAGTATGCGGTACTCGGGGGCGCGCCAGCCCTTGTTTGCGCGGTCGAGCCGTGGGCCGTGGCGTGGGGTTCGGCGGACCGAATCCAGGGGATTTATCCGGGCGCACCCGCTGTCGCGGACCCGAGTGGCTGGATTGATACCAGCGGTTTTTTTGCTGGTGGTGAAAAATCCGGAGTCGGGTCCAGCGCTGCTGCCGCGGTATTGATTGCCGCATTAGCGAACCCTGATGAACGACGGCCCGACCGACTGTTCCAACCCGCAATGGAGGTGCATACAGAAATCAAGGGATCCGGCGGCAGTGGCGGCGACATCGCAGCAATCCTGCACGGTGGCTGCGGATTGTTCGCTCGTGATGGTGATGACTGGACGTGGGAGCCCGTCGGATTTCCTGCTGACGGCTGGATCGGAATTATCCAGGCCGGCCACTCGGCCGATACCTCCGACTGGATTCGCAAGTTCAAAGCGTTGTCGGGATCCTCTGATCTGGACAATTGGCAGGCAGACACCGAATCGATTGTCCATGGTTTTCGCACAATCGCCGATAAGGACTGGTCGCAACAGTTCCAGCGTGCCTGCGACCTCTACTTCGAATTGACGCGATTGCTGTCGCCGGACATCTTCCCGGAAAGCTTTATGGCCTGTCGGAACATTGGCGAATCCCTTGGTATTGGCTTTAAGCCAAGCGGAGCCGGGGGCGGCGATGTCGGAATTTTTGTTGGCCGTGGGGCCGACCGTCAGCGCGACCTGCTGGCCGAATTGCGCAAGGCCGGGATGGCGGCGCGGATTTCAGTACCAACTCAACACGGATTGCACTGGCAGTGTGCCGCAGAGCAGGGGGCCAAATGAAGACAGAATCCAGGGAATTCAGAAAACTGGGCCGCGTTGGACGAGTCCAACGCCTGGTCGACGAGGGCATCCTGACACCAGACCAGGGTGATCAGTTGCTGGCCGACGTCCCGGTCCTGCCACTCGAAGTTGCCGAACATATGATTGAAAACGTTATCGGTGTCTACGGTTTGCCATTGGCCGTCGTACCCAACGTCACAATCAACGGCAAAAATTATGATATTCCGCTGGTGATCGAAGAACCCAGCGTCGTTGCCGCACTGGC
>JBFJWU010000095.1:0-10238 GCA_041623475.1 bacterium
GCAAACACAACGTGAGCGCATTGTTTGCGGTGGCAAATAACCACATTAGCACCCGACCGCTATTTTTTCAAGGTTTTTGCAAATTTTTTTAATCTAGACAACAGGTTAGCGAATGTGCGCCTGCTGAAACGGACGGCAACCAGGGGTGCCTGGACCGGCACGCCAGGTGGGTCGAAATGTAAGCTCTACGGGTACACGCGACCAAGTATTCTGGTGGCCGGGCGTACGCTATACTGGTTCGACATGACGGACGAGCAAAATTCCCGTGAATCAAACGCGACTCCGCGGGTTCCTGTATCCCTGGGCAGCAAGCTTGTTGGTGCGCTTGGAATCCTGTTGGTGGTCTGGGGCGTTTCGGCCTACGCGTCGCGCCTGATTTTTGCAGACAGCGTCTGGCGTGATGTCATCGCCCTGGCCATTCCCCTGGGTCTAACAGTCGTTGGCGGCGGAATCCTGGTCCGGCGAACCCGTGAGCGATTCGAACGCATGTTTGCAGCCGCGGACCAACTGGCCCGGGGTGACTGGGACTCGCCGATTTCGATCCCGCCAGAGGGTCCGTGGTTCGACGAAACCGACCAGTTGCTGTGGCGAATGGAACGGATTCGTACCAACACATTCTCGGTTATGAGCCGGATCAATGATGCGGGCTCGGGCGTGCAGACGACATCCATCGGACTGAGTCAGACAGCAGAAGACCTGTACAAGGATATTGCAACGTTCAGTGCGGCGTTGAACTCCTTGACCAAGGGTGCCGAAGACCAGTTGCGGATGGCGGAAGAAATGCAGACAGGGATGGATGGCGTCCACAGCGAAGCGGCAAATCACCGGACACTGGCCGAGGACGCGGAAGAGAGCAGTACTCGACTGCAGTCCCAGGTTGCCGACGGTGGTCAGAAAATGGAACTGGTGTTGCGCAGCTGGGAATCAACGATCGATTCGCTGCGGACTGCAGGCGAGGGGATCGAAATATTCGAGGGCACGGCCCGCGAGATCGGACAGATTGCCGAATTGATCGGCGATGTCGCCAAACGGACCAACATTCTCAGTATGAATGCGTCTCTGGAGGCTGCGCGGGCGGGTGAACAGGGTGAGCCAATCGCCGTCCTGGCAACGGAAATCCGGACGCTGGCCGAGGACACAGGGCGCAAATCCGAACAAATCGAATCCCTGCTTGAAGGCTTTGTCGGCGGTCAGCGTGAATTGCTGGGGCGGTTGGGACAGGGTATCCAGCAGTTGACCGAAGGGCGTGAGGAAGTTGGCACCGTTCGTACGAACTTGCAGGAAATTGTCGCCGGGATGGAAGGAATTGCAAATCATATTGTCAGCATGGCCCGCGGCTTCGGCAGCCTGGCCGAGCGGATCACGGATATGCGCAAACAATCCGAACAGGTCCAGCGAATCAGTGCCGACCACGCCAGTGTGACCCGGGAAACTGTGGGCGCCACCCGTGACCAGATGCTGGTAGGTGCCGACCGGTTGCTGACCGAGGGCCGAAATCTTGACCGAATCGCGCGGGACCTTAGTTCACTGGTTGATCGGGTACGCAGCAAGCCCGGATCCGGGAAGTGAGCGCGTCCAGCTTTTTGCTGTTTCGCTGGCGTGGCGATGCGATCGCCTTGCCAGCGTCAGAAGTGACGTCAATCGTCGATGATCCCGCGGTCAGTTCGCTGGTCGAACCCCTGGGTACGATTGCAAAGGTCGTCGCGCACGGCAGTGAACTTTGTCCGTTATTGCAGGACAGCAGCAACGATTTAGATGGTCCGATTGTGGTCATGCTGGGGGTTACCGGGAATGTTGCGGTTCGCCCCGCGGGAGAGTTTGACATGGGTGATTCGCCGGTTCTTGACGATGGCACATCGGCAACCGTTCGGGATCGCGAGGCCTTTCTGGCCGAGATCGAAGCGTCAATCTGATGCGGGGGTTGATTGTCGACGATGCCGTATTTATGCGTAAGATTTTGCGCGATATCTTTGTTGACCACGGTTACGAAATAATCGCCGAAGCGGGCGACGGTCACGAGGCGGTCCAGGCATATCGAGAACATCAGCCTGATTTCGTGACTATGGATGTGGTGATGCCACGCATGAACGGAATCGAAGCAGTCAAGGCGATCTGCGGTGAAGACGGGACGGCAGCAATCGTTATGGTCAGTGCTATCGGCCAGGAGTCCATGATCGCCCAGGCTCTGGATATTGGTGCTCGCGACTATGTTGTTAAACCATTTCGCAAAGAGGATGTTCTGGCAGCGGTAGCTGGAGCACTGGTTCGGCCATGAGCAACGAGTACCTGGGCCTGTACCTGGAAGAGGCACGGGAGCTCTGGGATGACGGTGTTGCGGCGATCAGTGCAGGCGGAGATCCCGGTCGCGATCAATTTCTTCGCGCAGCCCACACCGTCAAAGGCATGAGCGGAACGATGGGGTACAAGTCTTTGTCGGCGGCTATCCACCACCTGGAGGACCTGGCCCGGGACAACTTTGCCAATCCGGATATTTCAGCGGTCTGGCAGGCCATAGGTGCTGCTCTTGATCGCGCAGCCGCAACCCAGAATGCTGCGTCTTTGGAGGAATTCCAATGGGCGCCGCTTGAATCCGCGCAGCCCGCGCCGGACAATTCGGTTGCGCCGGACAATGACGAGCCTGTCAGCAAGACAGCCCCCGGCGACACTGGGGCCTGGTATCGATTGACACCGACTGAATCCGAACCGATGCCGGCCGTTCGAATCAAGCAATGGCGCCTGGAACTTGTGCGTATGGGGTTTGGGCAGATCCATCCGGCCGACGATCAGGGCGAGCTCGCTACGGACCTGCAGGTTTTTGTCGAAGATCCCGTTGATTTGAATCGCATTTCGTCATTGCGAAATATCGGCACAATCGCCATGGTCGAGTCATTTGCGGATGAGGCCGGGGCGGCTGTCGAGTCGTCTCCGGCGGGCCCCGTGCCAAGAACCCCGGGGCTTGTGCCAGCACCGGTTCTGCGGGTCGACTTGCGTCGCATCGACACGTTGTTTGATGAAATCGGTCAGTTGCAGACCCACTTACGGGTGTTAAATTCTGTGGAATATGGATCGCGGAGCTGGGGCCGGGAAATGCGAGAAGTGCAGTCGCTGGCGACCCGTGCGGTCCACCGAGCAGGTGTGTTGCGATTGTCGACGCTGGCACCGCTGATGGACTCGTTCGAGCAATCTGCCATGCAGGCGGCTGAGTCACAGGGCAAGAACGTCCGGTTCGTCCGTGATGGCGAGTCAATACGCGTCGCCCGGGAAATAGTCGAACGGCTGCGGCCGCTGATCCCGCATATGGCGAGGAACGCCGTTGTTCACGGTATTGAAGGTACCAACGATCGAATTGCTGCCGGCAAGGATCCGACCGGAGAAATCCGGTTTTCGGCTGTTCAGGAAGGCGTCGAGGTTCGCCTGACGATCGCCGACGACGGTGGCGGAGTGGATGTCGGCCGCCTGCGCGAAAAGGCTGCGACACTGCAGATCGATGTACCCGATGATGCAGCTGAGGACGAGTTGCTGCGGCTTTTGTTTGTGTCCGGATTCAGCACAAGGGAAGAAGCCGATGACCTGGCTGGTCGTGGAGTCGGACTGGATGCAATCAAGGAAGCCGTGGAATCCGCTGGTGGACGAGTTCGCGCAGAGCAACATCGGGGCCAGTTTTTCAGGATTGAACTGACATTGCCGGTGCCATTGACGATCCAGAACGTCGTTGAAGTTGAATCCGGAAAAGCGTCTTTCGGTCTGGTTGATACCGGCTGGCAACCTGTCGAAAAGGTCAACGGCTCGGCTCCGGCCGTCCTGCCGGGGTCCTCTGAAGCGGGTGGTACAGTTCTCAGTGATGGTGTGTTCCACGTGAAAGTTGGCGGTTGGCGACGAATTCCCGACGTCCTGCTGCACCGATTACGACCGCCGTTGGATCGAATTCGCGGGGCATCAGGGTTCTATCTGGATGAAGATGGGCGCCCCAAAATCCTTTACCGTCCGATGCCGGAAGGCTCGGCATGACCCTGGCGGTTTGGACGCAGGCCGAAGAATCCGTCCGGGAACTCTTTCCGGATTTTGTTGTTGCGCCAGCTCTGCCAGCGATTGGCTCAACGCCCGTTGATGGCACAGGGTGGCAGGTCACAGGAGCCGGGATCGGGGTCGCGACCCTGTTTTTTCCCAATGCCCAGCCGATCCAACTGGATGCGCTGGCATTTGCCGGCGATCGGGACGTGTCGATTATCGACCAGCTGACCGAGCAGGCGAACTGGCTGTTGACCAGGTGCCTGGGTCGTTCAGACGTCGATTTCCAGACATTGATCGATGCCGGACCACCCCGGTTTTTTGATCGGTTCGGCGGTTTTGCGGCTGTCGATCGAACCCGGGTTTGTGGCTTCCGTCATCAGGGCCGGAACCTGTTCGGATTCGTCAGTTGGGAACGGGAATGAACCCGGTGAACGCATACCACGATGACTGCGTCCGGACGATCGCTGATTGGTCTGGCCGGTGACTGATGAATTGCATCAGTTGCAGGACAATGAGGACCTTGCACGCACCGTTTTTGATTGTATCGGCGACGGACTGGTGATCAGTGATTCGTCCGGAAATATTTTTGAAGCAAACAAGAGCTTCAGGGCAATGGTCGGTGTTACAGCAGAGAAACTGGATGGACGCAGCATCCACGATTTCGTGAGCGACTTAGATTCGGAAACTGTTGATGACGCGATCCAGGCGGTTGGTCCCGGAGCGCCGGTCTACGCTGAAGCCGTCCTGAATCGAATCGATGGAAGCCATTGCGCCGTCGGAATTACGATCGCCCAGGTCGGTAACCGTGACTCGCTGCTGGTGTTCGACTTTCACGACATTTCGGAGCTGAAATGGCTCAACCAGGAATTGGAAGAGGCGCGCGCCCGTATGGCCGCAATCATCCGTTCAAGTCCATATGCAATTGTTGCGTTTGATAGCGCCGACAATGTGGTCTACGTCAACCACGCAGCGGAGTCTTTGATCGGGTGGGAAAACGACGACGGCGAGCACGGCAAGTTGCGGGCAGCGGAATTGTTTCCTGAGGGCGAATATTTCCTGATCAAGCGGGAAGTTGGCGGTGAACAACAGGGTGAATCTGTAGCACGCAACAGGAGCATGGAGATCAGGACGGCAGACGGGGGGCGGGTGCCCGTACTGGCGAATGCGGCCGGAATGGCAGGCAGCGGCGGCACGGAACAGGGAATGGTTTTTATCTTCCTGGATGCGCGACAAGAAGATGAAATCCGCGCAGAACTGTTTGCCGCCCGCGAAAAACTGGTGGAGACCGAGCGAGAAGCTGCGGCCGCGTCGCTGGCGGGTACAACGGCGCACCATCTTAACCAGCCGTTGACATCAGTGATCGGCTATTTGCAGATGTTGCAGCGGACCCATCCCGAACTCAATGACGATCCAACGCTGGCCAAGATTCGCGAGTCCGCGTCCCAGATGGCGGATATTGTCAAGGAAATTGGCAGGATCACACGTTTTGAGGAACGGGCGTATGGGGCAACCAGCCGCATTTTTGACATCGATCCGTCCAGAAAAAAACCGTGAGTGCATCGCGACTTTTTTGTCCGAGTTGTAACGAACAGGCTCCGACCGTGATGGATTCGTCAGGGCGGATTGCGAAGTGCGGGTACTGTGGCCTGGCCCTGGAAGAAGCCGGCGGCTTCACTGCGGATTCCGATATGAACTCGCAAACCGCAGCGACCCTGGATACAGGTGTCGAACTGAAGCCGCTGATTCATGTCGCGGATGACAGCCGCCTGTTGCGCAGAATTGTGTCGGATCATCTGCTGACCAGATTTCCGCAGGCCGAGCTGATCATGAGCGAGGATGGCAAGCAGGCTCTGGAAAACATGACCCGGGCACTTGCATCAGGGAACCGCCGGGGGTTGATGATCCTTGATTTGCAGATGCCACGGTTGAACGGGATTTCAGTTGCGATTGCGCTGCGGGCAGTCGAACAGGCTCTGGGCCGGGTTCCGGTACCAATTATCTTTTTTTCCGGCGTCAAAATCAACGATGACCTGAAGCAGGCGATGCGCGAAGGAAATCCGGCAACCTACCTGCACAAGTCCCAAAGCGATGACCCTGCAGAGATGTTGTCCCGTCTGGAGAAAGTAATGGGGATTACGATTCGCCGCGCTTACGACACGTAAAGGCCACGGCAACACCAGAGGCGCCCAGTGCTGCTGCGACCGATAGCGGCCACGTTACCAATGTCATGTTAAACGCCAGCAGGACAGAGCTGGTTGCGACATAGGCGACCAGACCTGAAATTGCCGGGGCGATTCGATTGCGATCGGTCAGCGCAAGCGAGTAAGCCGCGCAGGCGCCGTAGTAAATTTCTGTCACCGTCGCCCAGCGCGCATAGTCGCGGGACAGGACCATCCAGGCAGCAACGGCGAGGGCAATGACAACCATTCCGAGTCCGATCCGGCGCTGAATTGTGACAACACCGTTGGTCCCCCAGGGAATGACAACCAGGTCCAGGTTGCGAAAGATTGCGGTGGTCCAAAGTGCGGCCGACGCGACAGCCAGGCAAAGGATTGCTGCGAATGCGACGTTGACTGCAATCGGACCGACGGTTGCCAGGAACGTCATCAATGATGCGACTGGCAGGCCGACGGCCATTCGTCCCGACTGCAGGATGATTTCGCCGAGTGCGGCGGTCGCGACGGTTAGTCCGCAATGCAGGCCAGCTGCAATTGCCAGCGCCCTGCGGCGACTGTTCAGGGTCCCGAGGCCGTGCAGTTGCCAGCGGTTAACGCTGGACGATAATTCCCGAAACAGGAACAGGAACAACAGGGCGAATCCCGTTCCGACAGTCATGTTCGGTCGGGGTACGGGGCCCAGACCGATTCGTTGGGGATGAAGGTAGACGTTCAGGATCACCAGCGAAATCGCGCCAACCAGGAAAACCGACGTTGCCGCCGACGAATACAGGCGCCCCCTGGGACCGGACAACATGACGCTGCCCAGTACGACCACTGGAATAAGCCAGGGAGACGCTATCTGCGGCACGGATACCTGCAGAATATTTAATGCGACAAGCATTGCGACGGCTACCCAGCCTGCATCGACGATGGTCGACATGACAGCAGCCATCCTGGTCGGGTGTTCACCCGCAACGATCCTGTCCGCAACGATACCGCGAACAACGAGGCCCAGAACGACACCGACTTGCGCCAATAAAAACTGCGTCCGTCCCATCGCGATGTCGGCGGGGACAAACAGCAGTCCGGACGTTCCTGCTGTCGCAACAAACATCGACAATCCCGCCGCTAACTCGGGGCCCAGGGTCGGCAGTCCATAGTGGTCTGAAGCCAGATGGCTGCGTGGACGCCCAACTGCCCAGAGCACAATCAGGAGAACCGTAACCAGGACTGCAATCAGGATCATGGCCTAGTTCTGGTCGAGGACATTGACGACGGACTCAAGATCGGGATGGGTGGCCTTCACTGGTTCTGGAACACCTGCGCTGACCAGGGCCTGTGCCGTTGGATCGCCGATCGCGATGTGGATCCATTGGCCCCGCAGCATTTCCGGCGCAAGTCTTGTCACGCCTTCGACCTGACTACTGCTGGTCCAGATGATCGCATTGATCCAATTCCGGGACGCTGCCAGTTGCAGCAATCGTCCGTCGCCCCGAAGCTCCTTTTTGTGTGTCCGGCAGTATGTCAATTGCCACCCGGCGGTCGCTAATTTCGTGAATCCCTCGGATTGTCCATCGGCGGCCTGGAAGATGGTTGCAACGGCAGGCTGGTTGTTTGCCAGGATGGTTGCCAGTTCTCCCGCACCTCCAGACGAATGCGATGTCAAGTCACAACGGATCCCGGCTGCTGCAAGCGCAGCGGTTGTTGCTTCGCCCGTACTGGCGATCCGGACACCGCTCCAGGACCGCACGTCGTGTCCCGCCGATGTGTGGGCGTCCAGCCAGTAACGAACGGCATTGGGACTGGTGAAAATAGCATAGTCACCCGGGTTCTCAGCAAGTTCTGACAGGCGCCTGCCGATGTCGGGCGCCGGGATCGTACGTTGCAACGGGAACCACAGCACCTGGCGGCCGGTCTGTTCCAGTCGATCTTTCCACCCATTGTCCTGTCCCGCTGGACGAAGGAGGACAACGTTTCCATTGTTTGGCCGTCGGACACCGATCCGTGCATTTGTCGTCACATCGCCGACAATCCAGACGGCCGGCGGACGGATGCTGTACCGGTCGATAGCATCCGGTAAGTCCGCGAGCCGGGTTTGCCACATTTGTTCGTCGTTCCAGCTTGCCCGCCGGACGATCAAAACCGGTGTTTCGGGTGGGACTCCCGCCTGCAGCAGTTTGTCGACGTTGTCGTGAGCCTGCAGTACACCCATATAGACTGCAACCGTTCCCGATCGCGATGCCGCCTGCCAGTCAAGTTCCGGGTTGGGTCCGCCGACTCTGCGGTGACCCGTTAACAGGGTTAAACTTGCCGAAAGATCCCGATCTGTCAGGCTGAACCCGGCCGCCGCTGCTGCCGCGCAGGCGGCGGTAATTCCCGGAACCACACTCCACGGAATACCGTACTTCTGCAGGCCTTCGATTTCCTCTGACAGACGTCCAAAGGTCGTCGGATCGCCGCCTTTCAAGCGAACAACTTTCCGGCCTGCCCTGGCTTCGTGGATCAGCCGTTCCGTGATCTGTTCCTGGGCCGGTCCAGATTGACCACCCCGTTTGCCGACATCAACTACGGTCGCATCCCAGCGAATGTCGTTCAAAACGGCAGGCGATACCAGGGCATCAACCAGGAGGACGTGTGCAGTCTGGATAGCGCGATGAGCATCGCGCGTTAATAGTCCCGGAGCGCCGGGCCCGGCACCGACAAAATAGACGTGTCCAGTCACCGGACTGTGGCGGAATTCGTCCGCAGCGACTGACCCACGCGACGACCAATATCCGCAGCCTCAGATATTGGGCCGGATTCCGATTCCCGGGCGCTGGCACGACCGTCGTCGCTCCATAGCCGTGCACGGACGTTAAGCGTGTTATTGTCGACTTGTGCATCGACGGCCAAAGGCAAAAAGCAGTCCCCGCCGACTGCCGCGACGACTTCGCGCTCGGCGCAGAATTCCAGCCACGTTGTTTCGCAATTTACGGATTGCAGCAGGTCGATCGTCTCGGTATCAGATGTCCTGCATTCAAGGGCCAGCGTCCCCTGGCTGGGCGCCGGCAACATCCATTCAAGAGGTTTCGTGGTTCCCGGCCAATCCGGTGCCAGCCGGTCCAGTCCGGCTGCTGCAAGAATAACGGCATCGACGTGACCATCTGAAACCATGGCCAGGCGGGTATCAATGTTGCCGCGAATAGGGGTGGTTGTGGATCCGGGCCAGTAGGATTTGACCTGGATCTGCCGACGAAGGCTGCCCGTGCCGATATTGGCCGCGGCCAGGTCCAGCGACGGGTTGGCGTAGCAGACCGCATCCAGCCTGTTTGCGCGCGGCGGTGTGGCAGCAATCACCAACCCATCAATTTGTGCGGCGGGAATATCCTTTGCGGAATGAATCGCGATATCAATTTCGTTGTCCAGCATGGCCATCTGGATTTCTTTCAGGAACAACCCCTTGCCGCCGACTTCACTCAGCTGGCGATCCTGAATTCGGTCACCACTGGTTGTAATCCATTTCCAGTCAATTTCCAGTCCCGGATTTGCGGCGACAAGGCGATCGGCAACTTGCCGCGCCTGTGCCTGGGCCAGCGCCGACCGGCGCGATCCAATCGTCAGCTTCATTGGTCTTCCGGTTCACCAGGGTCGATGCGGGTCGCATCGCTGATCAGCTCCTGCAGTGACGACGGCGTCCCGTGGGTTCGCAGGTAGTGCGCGATTTCCTGGACAATGCGCTTGTTAATTGCGGCAGTTGCATTCGCCAGGAGTTGTTCGGCATCCAGGTCACCCCTTGCGGCCAGGCTTCGTTCAACTTCAGTCGATCGGACCTGTTCGAGCCAGCGACTGACATCGCCCAGTACAGGCGTGACTTCGCGAGATTCGTACCATTCGGAAAAATTGCGCACCGCATCAGTGATCATTGCTTCGGCCCGCGCGGCCTCGTCCTGTCGTTTTTCACGGTTCTTGTGACTGAGCCGTTCCAGGTCGTCAATCGAATACAGGAACATATCCGGCAATCTTCCGACATCCGGGTCGACGGCCCGTGGTACGGCCAGGTCAATGATCATCCGCGGGTGTCGCCGCGCA
>JBFJWU010000096.1:0-10182 GCA_041623475.1 bacterium
AAGAAGTTGTCGAGGACCTGATGAGCCAGGAGGAGTTCGAGAAACTCCACGCTGGCCCCGAAGCGCAACAGCCGCAATCGGTCGCCGATGCCCTGGCATCCCTGCCCAAGAAAAAAGGCGCGGATCCGTCGAGGCAGGCCGTATCGATGCCCCCGGAACCCGAGGCTCCGGCACCGGCGGGGCCACAGGCACCCGCGCAGCCGCCGGCCGCACCACCGGTGCAACCGGCCGCGCCGGCGCCGCCGCCGGAAGCCGCACCACCTGCTCCACCGGCACCCGCGCCACCGGCACCCGCGCCACCAGCACCCGCGCCACCGATTGCCGAAGTCATCGAAGATGCCGAGCCCATTGATGACGAATTCGCAGATATTGTCGGCAGCGACGAGGACCTGGACGAAATCATCGAGCTGGTCGAGGATGTTGGTGGCGGCGAGGAAGACACCGCTGCCGAGCTGGAGCCCATCGAAGATGTGGCCGAAGCGCAGGCCCTGCTGGAAGCTGCAACCGACCGCGACGAACTGGGCGAGATCCTGGTCCGCTTTGCCATGTCCAAAGGAGCCCGCGCGCTACTGTTTACCCGTACGGCTGACCTCTGGATGGGTTGGATCGGTGCCGGACCCGGCGTCCAGAGCGAGTTCGTCAAAGCGCTCATGTTTCCCAGCGAATCAGGGACCTGCTTTGGGCTGGTTGCCCAGACCGAAGCCCATTTTATGGGCCCGCTGCAACCCCACGCGATCCACGATCGCCTGCTGCAATCCCTTGGCGGGCAAAAGCCGGCCGGGGCAGGCCTCTTTCCGGTTCACTACCGGGGTAAGGTTGTCTTCGGCATCTATATGGATGGTGGCGAAGGGCAATATATTGACCCCAACATCGCCGACATCCTCTTGCTGGCACTCAAAGTGCCGATGGCCATCGAACGGCTGATTGAGGCCAAGCAGGCCGCCTGAGCCAGGCCGTTTATCCGGTTGGTTGCCCGATCAAATAGGTAATCCGGGGCAGGAATGGCAAGACACTGCTGACCCCTGACTCGAACCGGTAATGTTCGGTTCCGGTCAGGCTCTCAACCAGTTCATCCAGTTCCGGCGGCGAATAGATCCGCAGGCAACTGACACCGCCATCCCACATGATCAACAACGGCGTGACCGGCACCAGCCAGAACGACAACAGCCGCGGCAGGCTGAATGGCTTGATGAATGGCGCCAGGAAAACCGAACCGACACCGCCGCCAAGGAATGCGGGCAGGAACATCCGTCGCTCGACCATCTCCATCACGGCAATCGGCTCGCGCTTGTCGACAGCATCCTGCAGAATCGCCCGTGCCAGGTCAGGCGGAAAATGATGAAATCCGTTAAACAATGTCCGCATGCCTGTCATTGCCTCGGGAACATTGGTCGCGTCGACCGGGTCCGGACAGTAATCGACGACGCCGTCTGATTCGTCAACCACATGCCGAAAGGCATCCAGGTTGGGATACTTGTCGGTCATCGTTGCCGACTGAACCGGCTGCCCCTTGGCACGCAGGTGCTCGACAAATGTCGGCAGCGGACCAGCGCCGCCACTGCACAGATCAACGATCCGCTCCCGACCGGTTGCCCGCATAGCGGTAATGACCTTGTCCTCGACCTCGTCATAGGCGTACAGCAGTTTACCGATAAACCGCAGGTAGTCCGTGCCATAATTCCGGATCGACGACGGGAACCACTCCAGGTCTTCCAGTTCGACCAACTGCATCCGTTTCATGGCATCGTCCTTTTCCTGACCTGCGACAGAAGCATCGCCTTCAGTGCACCAAAATAATCGTGATCTGTCATCAACGGTGCCGGATCCGACCAGCGACGTAGCATTGCAAAGGTCAACAGGTCCGTAGCAACCCCGATCGTCACGCCGCCGCCGATGACCTCGTACCGATCTGCATTGCGTTGAAAGTACTCGCTGGCGATATTGACAAACGGACGCCGCAACAGCGCCGGCAACCCGGTTTCAGTCAGCACGGGCGTTACCGACAGCAGTTCCGGCAACGCTGCCCGATACGGATCCACCGCCCGGTTGGACGCATCAATCGCCCGGTCCAGCACCTGCTCCACCGGTTTGTCCACCATCTGCTGGAACAACTGCGACATCAGGACCTCGGCGTACAGGACTCCGCGTTCGATAATCGCTGAAACAATCATCTCCTTGCTGGCGAAATACTGGTACAACGACCCGACGCTGATACGGGCTTCGGCAGCCACGCTGTGGGTCGAGAACCCGACATTCCCGTCCCTGGCCAGGACCACCACCGCAGCGTCAATAATCCGATGGATCATCCGGATACTGCGTCGTTGGGACGGCATCTTGATCAGTGACGCCCGCGGAATCGGCAGCGGTATCGCCTGTTGCCTGGCCGTCATCTGCAAAACGGCCCTGAAATGCGACTTGAATACGACATTTTGTTCAATTTATCATATAGATCATCACTGCCAACTGGAGGTAGCTATGGCCGTCCCTTCGATCGCCCGTCTTGGTCCCCGCGCAGACCAGACATCCCCGCCGGACAAGCCGGATGCAGCGCTGCAAAGATTTCTCGGCCAGCTACGGACGCTTGTTGATCAAACTGGCCTGACGGACGCAATGGGAATTTATCCCAACGACGCGGAGTTCCGTCGCCTGGGGGCCTCTATCGCAATCGCATTTGCTGCCGCCCGGGCACTGATCCTCCAGGTGGCGCATCCATCGATCGGCCAGGGTGTCTACGACCATAGTGATTTCGAACGGGACCCGGTCGGGCGTGGTATCCGCACATTCCTGGGGGTGTTCATGATCGGCTTTGGCCGGCAACGCGAAGCGCTGTGGGCCGCAGAAAAAATCTATTCGACCCACCGCCTGATCAAAGGAACGATTCCCCCTGCCCGGCCGGGACAAAAGAGTCGGCGCTACAGCGCACTGGACCCGCACGCCAGCCTGTGGGTCTGGGCGACATTGGTCGAGGGCATCATTTATGGTCATCAGGAGCTGGGTAACCGCCTGCCGGCCCATCGAATCGAGCAGATGTACCAGGAATCTAAACTGTTCGCCCGATTCTTCAACGTCCGGGCCTCGATCATTCCGGAAACGTGGTCCGATTTCCAAACATACTTCAATAACATGGTTGACAGCGGCCTGGAAGTCACCCCCGCGGGCCAGGCGGTGGCCGACGCGCTGGTCAAGGGTGGCAAGTTCCCGTACCGCCAGGCCGGATGGGCGCTGCGGGCGTTTGCGGTCGAGACCCTGCCACCATCGGTGCGCCGTCAGCTGGGATGGGAAAGTCGTCGGCAGACGAGACTGGTCTATGGCACGATCCGTGCCGCTGCCCGCGCCTACGTGTCGGCCGCACCCGAGTCCCTGACTGTATTCCCGGTTGTTTATGCCCCGGGGCTGCGCGAAGCCGCCGATGAACTGGCCGCGCAGTTGGATTCACTGGGCCTGCGACGGTCCGCCTTCGCCAGTTGACCAACTACCAGTTTTCGCCGAACGGTCGCGCCTCAAAATTGAAGGTCCACGCTGACGGCTTCTGCTGGGTAATGCCATAGACCGTATCGGCAATGTCCGCCGGTTTGGCAAAAAAAGTGTCCGGCTTGTCTGGCATTTTGGCTCTCGTCCGGGGCAGATCGACCATACCGTCCAGGATCATCAGGGCCACGTGAATGTTTTCCGGCCACAGGTGTCGTGCGATCGACTCCGCCAGGTTCTTCTGTGCCGCTTTCGCGGATGCGAACGCCAGCGTGCCCGCACCGCCGCGGGTCGTCGCAGTTGCGCCGACAAATACAATATTTCCCTCTCCAAGGGCCCGCATATCACCAACAACCGCCTGGCAGACAGCCAGTGCCCCATACGCGTTAACCCGCCACGTTGTCTCGAAATCCCCCAGGCTGACCTGGTCCAGGGTGCCCCAGACACCGGATCCGGCATTATAGATCACCGTGTGTACCGGCCCCAGGTCGGACCGAATCGATTCAATGGCCTGCTGCACTTGTGCGCCATCGGTCACGTCACAGATGGCGGCTGCCGCGGACGGCAGTTCACTTGCGAGGGACTCGATCAAGTCTCCGGACCGGGCCAGCAAGCCAACTGAATATCCGGCTTGCGAGAACCGCCTGGCAAACGCCTCTCCATTTCCGGGCCCCACGCCCACAACAACACATACCTTACTGTCCGAATCTGCCATCATTACTCCCTGTTCGTTTCCCTTTACGGTACAACGCCGAATGGTGCACTTGCTATCATGTAGCCAGCCGTTACGCTGGCCTTCGGCATGATAGACGGTAACCTGACCGGCGGCGATGCCGCCCCGGACACTTTGACAGTATCTGATCTGATGACCTGCAACCGTTGGGATGTGGCATGAGCGCGACGATAATTTACACAAAAACCGATGAGGCCCCGGCGTTGGCGACATTCGCCTTGCTGCCCGTTGTCGAGGCTTACTGCAAAGCCGCCGGCGTCCATGTCGAGACCCGGGACATCTCCCTGGCAGGCCGGATCATTGCCAACTTCCCGGACAACCTGACCGACGACCAGAAGATCGGCGACCATCTGGCGGAACTTGGCGAACTGGCTAAAACCCCGGCGGCCAATATTATCAAGTTGCCAAATATCAGTGCCTCAATCCCCCAGCTGCAGGCGGCGATACGTGAACTGCAGGCCCAGGGCTATGACCTGCCCGCCTATCCGGAAGAGCCAAAAAACGACGCCGAAAAAGAATTGCAGAAGCGATTCGCCAACGTCCTCGGCAGCGCCGTCAACCCGGTCCTGCGCGAAGGAAACTCGGATCGTCGTCCCGCTGAGTCGGTTAAACGGTTCGCCCAGAAGAACCCGCATCGAATGATGAAAGACTGGCCCGGATCTTCACAGACACGCGTCGCTCACATGACGGACAAGGATTATTTTGCGACCGAACAATCGGCCGTGGTGGCCAACCCGTGCACCGTTCGCATCGAATTCGAAAGCGACAGCGGCGAAAAAACTGTCCTCAAGGCCGGGATCGCGCTGCAGGCCAAAGAAGTCATTGACACTGCCGTAATGAATGTTGCAGCGCTGCGGTCCTTTTTTGCCGAGCAGATCGAGGCAGCGCGTTCGGACAACGTCCTCTTGTCGTTGCACCTGAAAGCCACCATGATGAAGATTTCCGATCCGATTATGTTCGGCCACTGCGTATCCGTTTATTTCCAGCAGGTCATGGACCAATACCGCGACAAACTGGAAGCCGTCGGTGCCAACCCGAATTTTGGCCTGGCGGACATTCTCGACAAGGTCGACCGACTCGCTGAAGGGGACCGTGACGCGGTCAAAAAAGGCATTGCCGAGGCCCTCGAAAAACAGCCGGACCTGGCAATGGTTGATTCCGGCCGTGGCATCACCAACCTGCACGTCCCCAACGACGTCATCATTGATGCGTCCATGCCCGTTGTCGTCCGGGACGGCGGTCGAATGTGGAATCCGGCCGGTGAACTGCAGGATGTGATCTGTATGATTCCCGACCGCAGCTACGCAACGATGTACCAGGCGATCATCGCCGATTGCCAGGAGAACGGTCAATTCGATCCGTCAACCATGGGCAGCGTGTCCAACGTCGGCCTGATGGCCAGGAAAGCGGAAGAATACGGATCCCACGATAAGACATTTGAAGCACCTGCAAATGGAATTATCCGGGTCGTTAATGACAGCGGTGAAACGTTGATGGAACAGCCGGTCGAACCGGGGGATATCTTCCGGATGTGCCAGACCAAGGACGCCCCGATCCAGGACTGGGTCAAACTGGCGGTGACCCGGGCCCGTGAATCTGGCAGCCCCGCCGTCTTCTGGCTGGATGAGGCCCGCGCCCACGACCGCGAACTGATTGCCCGCGTCAACGCCTGCCTGCCGGACCACGACACCGACGGTCTGGAAATCCTGATCAAAAAACCGGTCGATGCGATGAATTTTTCACTGGAACGGATTCGACGTGGCGAAAATACCATCTCCGTTACCGGCAACGTCCTGCGTGACTACCTGACCGACCTGTTCCCGATCCTGGAACTGGGCACCAGTGCCCGGATGCTGTCGATCGTCCCGCTGATGAATGGCGGCGGATTATTTGAGACCGGTGCAGGCGGTTCCGCGCCAAAGCACGTCCAGCAGTTCGAAAAAGAAGGCCACCTCCGCTGGGATTCGCTGGGTGAATACTGTGCACTGGTTCCGTCGCTGGAACTGGTCGCACGGAACGACGACAATCGCGCTGCGGCTGTATTGGCGAACTGTCTGGACCGGGCCATCGAAACCTACCTCGAACATGGCCGCACCCCGTCCCGCAAAGTTGGCGAACTGGATAACCGTGGCAGCACATTCTTTCTGTCGCTGTACTGGGCACAAGCGCTGGCCGAACAGCAGGATGATCCGGAACTTGCGGCGAGGTTTGCTCCACTGGCAACGGCGCTGGCCGAATCAGAAACGGCCATTGTTGAAGAACTGAATGCTGCCCAGGGAAATCCAGTAGACCTGGGCGGGTACTACCGGCCTGACGACCGGAAAGCAGCGTCCGCGATGCAGGCAAGCGCCACCTGGAATCAGCTGTTGTCCAGCCTGAGCGACTGACCATCCCAGGCCAGTACCTGGTCTGCCGTTACGACGTTGCGCCAGACGTAATTACTGACCAGATCCCGGGGCCGACATGGTTGGGGCGCATCCAGCAGGCCGGACCAACAGGCCAATAACCCACATAGTTCTTCGGCCGAATAGCGACCGCTCAACTCATCGGCCCCAACCGCGCCATGCAATTTGGCGAGTTTGCCACCGGTTGCTTCGAGGAACAGGAAATGGTGCCAGTACTGTGGAACCGGGCTGGCAATCAAATCGTAGATCAGTGCCTGGACGGCAGCGCTGGCCGCCAGGTCGCGCCCCCGCACCAGCAGATTTACACCCGCCACACTGTCATCTGCCACTGCCGCCAGATGATAGGCAATCGCCCCGTCGCGGCGAACCAGAACCGGATCCCCCATTTCGGCGGCAGGATTCATAGCAAGGTCCAATCCCGCGCGATCTGTCGGCGACACAATCCGGTCTGGCAGGCGAAGCCGCAATGGCCCACCCGGATTCGTCCCTGGCAACGGCCGAGGCTCCGGCGGGCGGCATTTGCCGTCGTAGACGAATCCACCGTCAGCCGCCGGGGGGCAGCGTCGCCGGACGTCAGATCGGCTGCAGCTGCAGGCGTACAGCAGGCCCGACTGATTCAAGTCGTCAAGGACGCGGCGGTGTTGTTCATCGTGTTGAGATTGCTGTTCGATCCTGTCCCAGTCCAGCCCCAGCCATTCCAGATGCCGTACCATCTGCGTCACCCGTTCTGGCGATGACCGGTCTGGGTCCAGGTCCTCCAGGCGCAGGAAAACATGTCCGTCGGCACTGCGGGCTTCCAGCCAGCACAACAACGCCGACAGCAGTGTCCCGGGATGGGCTGGACCGGTTGTCGATGGCGCGAATCGCGTGACAATGCGGTCACCAGGCATGTCTATCCGCTTGGCGCCAGCCACGTTTCGCACTTGAGCGGCAGCTGCCGGTCATTGATACTGATCGACCAGACACCATCGTGTCGCAGCACCTGGACTGCCAGGGTCCGGGTCAGGATATCGGCGATCCAGTCAAAATCGGTTTCCAGGTACTTCACAGTTACGTGACGCAACGATGCCAGTTTTCGCTCGCTCCGGCTCCACCATTCAGCGGCACCGGAGCCATAAGCGTAAACGGTCGTTCGTTCAGATCGGCGACTGGCGCGCTTCACCCGTTTTTCATCAGGCAATCCGACATCGATCCAGTGGACGACATCCCCGGTCAGGTCTGTGAAATGCAGGTCCGGTTGGTCTGGTACACACAGTTCGCTGCCCAACCGGATCTGTTCCTGCAGATGTATTGCAAACACCAGTATCCGGACGATCAGCCGATCGGCGGCCTCGGACGGGTGTTGGGAAATAACCAGCCGGTGGGTCTCATAGAATCCCGCGTCGATATCAGAGATATCCAGATCGATCTTGTAGATGGTCGAGTTGAGCGCCACGGGTGTTTCCAGATTGGAAAGGGAGCAGTTGCTTCAGCGCTCGATTGTAACAGGGATCAGCGGGTCGTCAATCCCGGACCGGTTCCACCTTGTGTCCGTCCGCACTGCGTAGCATTCCCAGGTCACCAAAAACAACCTTGGATATCGCGTACAGTTTTTCGATCTCCGAGATCCGGAATATCCGTGATTTGATCGTCTGGACGACGAATACGCCGTCCAATTGACCAAAATCCATGACCGGTACGCCCAGGTAGGATCGATACTTTTCTTCACCGGAACCCTCGACAAGATGAAACTCCGGGTGCCTCATCGGGTCTTTTGACGATATCGGTACCATCGTACGCGCAACAGCGCCCGTTATTCCCGTATCAAAACTCAACCGGTAACCGATTGAGGACTCTGCCAGTCCGTACGATCCGATCAGGATCAGTTCACGCCGACGATGATCTGCCTCGTACAGCGTACAAACATCCACGCCCAGCGTTTCAGCGGCCTGTTTCAGGCACAGATTGGCGCGTGGATAGGCTGTAAATTCGGTTTCAACAGATTCGGCAGGGCTCAGCATAATTCGACAGATGCAATCTCGATGCCAGAATCAGGGCGCCCCTGCCACCTGTTTTGCCTCGATAATGTGCAAAACCGCTGTGCAACTGCCCGTTTTGCGCCAGGAATCTCGATCCCGGTTGGTTCGGTGGCTGCCCCGCCGCAGCGGGTCCCCGGCGCAGCGGGTCCCCGGCGCATCGCGGACCGATCGCGCAGGCGTACTACGCTGCCGTATGCAACCTACCCTTCGGGCTCGGACCTCTCCAGCTCCGGCAGCCCAAGCGCTCGTTGGAATAGCCCGTAATTGCCGCTGAACAGGAACACTCCGGCGACCACACCTGCAAAGGCAGCCAACGCATACAACTTGCCTTCGCCAATATTGACGATGATCGGGCCGGGACACATCCCGGTGATTGACCACCCCATGCCAAACAGAACGCCTCCGACCAGGTTGCCACGATGGACCGGTTTTGGCCGGATTCGAATCGGGGCACCGGTCAACGTCTGCCCGTAGCGTTTCAGTACCCACAATCCAGGTGCCGTAATCGCAATTGCCGTGCCGATAATTCCGTACAGCTGCAGTTCGGTCAGCAGGAACATGCCCTGGATAAAGTCATAATCTGCAGCGCCACTGCGGCTGAGGATCAGGCCGAACACCAATCCACACATCAGGAAAAACAGTCGCTTCATGGCTGGCCTCCTGCAATGACCCGGTAGATGACATTGGTTGTGATCAGTCCGGCTGTCATGAAACTGAGCGTCGCAATCAGGCTGGACTTTTCAAAATTTGACATTCCGAATATCCCGTGGCCACTCGTACATCCGCCGGCCATTCGCGTACCCAGGCCAATCAGGATCCCGCCGGCAAACATCCAAATGACCTTGACAATCGGTCCCCCACCAATATGCGTGTCGAACATCCCCAGGTCCCAGGTTGGCTGCCAACCACCGCCTAATACAGCAGACACCACGCCCGCCAGCAGCAATCCCGTGATAAACGGGAAACGCCACTGTGCCCCCGCCAGTAACCCTCCCCGATTCAGGTACGGTGAGTCGCTGATCAATGCACACAGATTTTCGAAAGAGGTCGATATACCCAGGCTGGTATTGGCCAGGCTCTGCAGCAACAGCGTAATAGCCGCAATTCCCATCCCGGCCCAGGCCCAGTGGATTGGTTCCAGTTCATTCAGGATTAACATGCATCCTCCGGCGGTTCTGGTTCTTCGGTTCCGCGGGCAATTCGCTGGTGAACAGTTGCCAGCGCCGCGTCGACGTTCATAAAAAAGTTGTCCTCGCCCACCTGTGTCCAGCATCCGGATGCCTGCATCACCTTGCGGACAGGAACCTTGATGTTTGCGAATACAAACTGGATCCCGCGTTGCCGGTAATCCGACTGTATCTCCCGTAGCGCCTGGTCCGCCGTCGAGTCCAGTTGATTGATACTGCACCCCTCCAGGATCACAGCATGCAACGGTTCCTCCATTGCCGATTCCAGATTGGCCAAGGTCTCTTTCAGAAACGAAACATTGCCAAAATACAGCTGTGCATCGACGCGCAGGATCAGGATACCGGGACTGGTAATTGCGTCCGGATAGTTC
>JBFJWU010000097.1:0-10155 GCA_041623475.1 bacterium
ACGCCGGGCACCGACCGGTCCGCATACATCGTGTACTATCCGGAACGCCTGGCCGCGGACCAGTTGAGCGAGATTCGGACGGCCGTCGAATCCGGCGGCACCGTAATCGCCTTTCCCATGTCATCGCAACAGGCCCCGGTCCCAAATCCATTCTGGGTCCCCGGCTGGCTGCATCCGGCCCAGATTGTCCCCGGGTCCGAGGTCCACGCGACGGCTGATCTGGACAGTACCTGGCCTCAATTGGCGGACCTGGATTGGAGCACGGTCCAGGTTCGCAAAGTCCTGCCCCTGGCTGATCCGATGCCCGCCGTTATCAACCTGATTGAAACAGACCGGGGATTGCCCGTCTTGACCAGGTTGCCTTTTGGTCGAGGGGAAATATATACGTGGATGATCGAGCCCTCTGCCGCATTTTCAAACTTGCCGATGACCAGCAACTGGGCGCCAATGTGGCTGGCGATGCTGGGTGTCCTGGATGGCGGAAACAGTCGGGCGGCATTGCTGGACAGCAACTGGAATCCCGGCGCCGAGCTGAATGGCGGTCGGCGCGTTGGTACGGCCTGGCTCGGCGAGACACCCGGTGCCTGGTTGGGCTGGGTCGAGGGAACATCCCCGGCGGGCGACAGGGTCCTGAATGCGTACCGGGTTCCGGCTGGTGAAGTGTCACCCGGGACCTTCGATCGCCTGATCGTCCAGAACGCCGCCGACGGTGGCACCGGGACACCGCCGGTGTCCCGCGAACCGGTCGATACCCACCTGCTCTGGGTCTTCCTGGCCGTATGGCTGGTCCAGGCCGCGTTCAGCCAGCGTCGGTTGACAGCGGCTGTTTTTCTGTTTGGGTTGGCGATTCCGGCTCCGGCCGCAGCTGAGCAGCCGATCCCGCTGCGTGCGTGGGTTCCGGCGGAAAGCGGTGCCACTGCTGCGCAACTCGAGGGTGCTCGGTGGGCAATACGCCAATGGGGCAAGCGCGCCAGCCCCGAAGTTGCAGAAGAACTGCCAGAGTTCTCCTGGGCGGTGACGACCCCTGGTGATCCCTGGGTCTGGTGGCTGGGGTGCCGACCGTTGACTCCCGAGGCCGATCGCAGGTTGGGTGCCCAGCTGGAGACGTTCGTCCGGTCTCACGGAACGTTGTGGCTGGGCGTCTGCGGCGGACCTGTGGAAGTTCGGCGGCAGGCAGCGCGAATCCAGGCGTGGGCCGAGGAACGAGGATTGGGTGCCGGCTGGCGCAAGCTGGACAACCAGCACGTCATCTTTCGCTCATTCTATTTGCTCGACCAGTGGTTGAGTCCCGACGGTGCCGAGCAGGTTTACGGGCTGGAAGTCGAGGGTCAGGATCGAATCATCCTGTTTCCCAACATCAGCCGCTCGTTTTCGCGCGAGCCGCTCGGTGGCTGGGTGCTGGATCTGTCGTCTCAGGGTCGCGAAATACAGCTTCGCCAGGGACTGAATCTACTGCTGTATACGACGACATACGACTACAAGAATGACAGCATTCATCTGCCATTTATCCTTGAACGACGGCGACGCCACAGATGAACCAGCAGACGTATTGGGAGTTTGGCGGTGGGTCCGAGGTCCAGATCGCAGCCGTTCTGGTTGTAGCGATCCTTGGCGCAGCAGGCTGGTTGCTCGACCGGCGACACAGGCAGCCTCGTGCCGGCATCAGCCTGGTCCTGCGGTTGTCGTTCGCCGGGTGGATTGCGATGTCAATGCTTGATCTTGCGATGTGGCGGGAACAAAGCCAGCCACGTCCCGGGCGATTTGTCGTATTGGTGGACCGCACGGCCAGCGTTGACCTGCGGGACGAGGTGCGGACGTTAGTCAACCAGGCGGTCGATGGGATCCGGACCGCGGTCGGTGGGCACAGTACCGTTGAAGTACTTGAATACCACGGTGCCGGCTCTGACTTGTCGTGGACCAATTCGGCAACATCCGTGACACGCCTGCCCGGTGGGCCGACGCGAATCTTGCGGGATCTCAAGGCGTTGCCGGCGACGGTGCTGCATGAATCGGCCAACGTGATCCTGATCAGTGATGGTGCCGATCCGACGGTGGCCCGGGCCATCGGTGTCACGGCACCGGTGCGCGAGGTCCTGCTGCCAGACGACCGCTATCTGCCCAGCGACCTGCTGCTGGAGTCTGTTGATACAGATGCCTATGCCCTGGTCCGTTCGCCGCTCAGGATATTTGTTCAATTGCGCCGTGCGGAAACCGGTCGCGGTCACCTGGCAACCGTCGATGTCCAGAATGGACCGATGTCTTTGACGTCGACGTCCGTGCTGTTCGCCCCTGGTGCCCTGACCGCCGTTGCAACGGTGGATGTTCTGCCTACAGTCGAAGGCTACCAGGTATTCACAGTTACCGTCCGCTCGCCAGAGGTCCAACTGGACGAACAGTTTCACCGTTCACGTGTCGCCGTACGTGTCATCCGGGACAGGATCCGGGTCCTGCACGTTGTCGGGCGTCCCGACTGGGAGACCCGTCTGCTACGCGCCAGCCTGCAATCAGACTCGACCATTGACCTGGTCAGTTTCCAGATCCTCCGTACCCACGGGGACAATCCCGGGGCACCGGAGGCAGAGCTCAGCCTGATCCCGTTTCCGACGCGGGAACTGTTTACAACCGAACTCCCGAAATTTGACATCGTGATGTTCCAGAATTTCGACTATCAGCCATACTTTCATGCCCGGTTCCGTTCGACATTGCTGGACAATATTCGCGATTTCGTGGTCCGCGATGGCGGCGGTTTCCTGATGTCGGCGGGCGACCTGTCGTTCGGTTTTGGACGGTACCATCAGACTCCACTCAAGCAGATCCTTCCAGTCCGCTGGTCGGGGCAGGGCCAATGGCGGGATACCGGCGCGCCTGTCCGCGATGGTGGTTACCAGGATTGGTTTGGCGTTGCGCCGCCATCCAGCGGCGGTCAGATTGACCGCGTTTACAGAACCACGGCTGTTGCTGACGCGCGGGTGATCTGGCGGTCCGGCGACGACCCGTTGGCGGTCCTCGGCCGCTCGGGGGCAGGCAGGGTTGCCGCCGTCACAACGGACCGGCTGTGGCGGGCCGTCGCAATGGGGTCCGGCACTGACCGGCAAGCCGTTGCTGCGTTCTGGTCCCGGATCATACGCTATCTGTCGGGCGATCCGGCGTTCGAGGATCTGCACGTCAGTTGGAAACGGCGGGTCGTTGCACCCGGGGAACCAGTGCAGGGCGACGTCGTACCGGGTGCGCCCGAGACGTCCCAGCCGATTGTGATCGACGAAGGTGGCAGAACGGTCACCGGTGTCCGCGTCGAAAACGGCGTTGTCACGTTTCGCGCGCCATCCGACTCGGGCGTTGTCCGCCTGAACGTCGACGGGAAAACGGCACCCGAACCACTGATCGTCCAGTTGCCGCTCGAGGAGCGAACAGGTTTCCAGGTGGATCGGGAGTCGTGGCAGTTGTGGGCATCCCGCCAGGACGCGCGGATCGTCGCGCTCGAGGAATGGCAGGATTCGGGATTGTTGGAACGCCTGCAGGATTACACGCGGGTGATTGTCAGTCGGGATTTTGTCTCGATTCGCGAGTTCCCGATGTACTGGTTTTTCGGAGTCCTGTTGATTCTTGCTGACCTGGCTGTTCGGCGGATCTACGGTGCCCCCTGAAACTACGGCCTGCCTGGTCCGGCCACGCGCCGGAAACCGTTATAATCATTGACGTTTCATGGGCGCTGTGCTAATCTACCCCTGAATTTCCCCATCATTCGGATGCCCTCTGGGTGTCCGTTCCTGCATCGGCCCCTGGCCGGGAATTGCCCGCCACCGGACTTGATTGAATGACCATCCAGCACCATTTTGCGGTTCGCTATCCGGACCTGACGATCTTCCCGACCGAACTGGACGACAAGATTGCCGTTCACGGGCTGCATCTGCGCACGCAAAAAGACATTCAGGTTGGTGAGCAGGTGGGGATCCAGTTCCGGTTTCCCCAGCGCGAGGATCCGCTCAAGGCTGCCGGGGTCGTTGCCTGGATATCGGCACAGCCGGACGAGCAGGGCAAGCGTTCCTTTGTCGTAAAGAACCTCCAGTTTGACCATGATGCGGTCGCTGTCCTGGACCTGGTGCGATCAACGCCCGCCGTTGAGGAAGCAGAGTTAACCGGATCACGTCCGGTGCCGCCACCACCACCTATTGCGGCGACTGAACCGGTGCCGGCTCCTGCGCCACCTGCGCCAGCGCCTTCGGTGATGCCACCGGTTGCCGAGACATCGCCGCCGGTGGACAGCGACGAGGCTGGGGAGCAGGCTGATGAAGAACCTGATCGCAAAAAGCTGTTTATTGCGCTGGGTGTGACCGGTGTCCTGCTGGTCGGCCTATTGACGTGGCTGTTTGCCTTTAATGGATTACGCTGGATTGCCATGAACTTCCTGGCACCGCCAGAGGCAGCAACGATCGCAATGCGCAACCCGGCTTCGTCCGGCCCCGAACCGCCATTGCCGGGCAAATCCGCGCCAGCGCCGCCGAAAAAGACCGTTGTCCTGCCCGCCGTGGCAACCAGTTTTGACTATTTCCAGCGACCTGCCGAAAACGAATTCATCATTACGTTTAACAAACCGGTTGGCAAGGTCGTCACAAGTCGGGTGAACACGCCGCTGATGCAGACGTTTTATATCGAGCGTGCCAAGGTGCGGCTGGACAAGGACCAGTATTTCCTGCCGTTCGAAATCATCCGGACAGTCAGTTTCGAAGAAGAAAGCGGTGTGCTCAAGATCAATATGCTCAGCCAGCATCCCCACTACCTGCCTGATCCGGTCTGGGAAAAGCGCGGTCGCGAGCTGAATATCCGTTTTATCGCAACGGATTGACATCATCCGGGACCACCATCTGGTGGAGTGTACCTGTTGATGAACCCCAGACCATCCTCTATGATATAAACGGCGCGCCGGGCGCGGGAAGTCATCATTATTGACGGTTCCCGATTCGGACAGCGCGTCGCTTCAATAATTTAAATTCGCCAGGGAGTCGCCGGGTGGCAATAGACCTCGTAAAACTGCGGAAAAAGGCCAACGAGCTTTCGGTCAAAGGAAAACTGGACAAGGCCCTGAAGGTCTACCAGGAAATCGTCCAGAACGATCCCAAAGACATCAAGACGTGGGTCAAGATTGGCGACCTGTACCGCAAGCTGGGCCGCGACGAACAGGCGATCGAAATCTATACCAAGGCGGCCAGCAACTACGCGCTTGGCGGATTCCTGATGCAGGCGATCAGCGTCAACAAGATGATCCTCGAGATCGATCCAGAGCACGGGGACACCCAGGCAGCCCTGGCACAACTTTATTCCCAGAAAGACGGTGGTCCCAAATCCGAAGCGCCATCAGGGAAAAAGGGCGGTCCGACCGGGGCCAGCAACAGCGTCCTGGACATGCTCAAGAAGAAGGGCGGCGCTGCTCCGGCCAAAGACGAGGAACCGGCGGCGCCAGAGCCCGAAGCGGAAGAGCCCGAGCCGACTTTGGAAGACGAAGTTGCCGAGGCCGCAGAGTCAGCCGGTGACGGCGGCCAGGGCAAGCCGCAGTTTGATGCGCTGGACCTGGACGCAGCAGATGACCTGTTTGACCAGATCATGACCCAGGATGTGGTGGCTGACCTCAGCGAGGATGACGACGACAAGATTATGTCTCGGCTTCCGGAAATCCCCCTGTTTTCGTCGCTGAACCAGGACGAGTTCCTGGGGATTGTCGAAAAAATCAACCTGCGCCGCTTTGATGTCGGTGACAAGATTATCAAAGAAGGCGAGCCAGGTGAAGCTTTTTATATCATTGCCCGTGGCAAGGCAGAAGTAAAGAAACTTGATCCCAAGGGCAAGGAAATCAAGCTGGCCGAGATCGGCGAGGGCGCCTTTTTCGGCGAGTTTGCCTTTTTCTCGGAATCGGTCCGGCACGCTTCGGTTACCGTTTCCGAAGAAATGGAAGCCCTGGAAATTGATCGGATTGAACTGGCCCAGTTGATCCAGCAATACCCGCGAATCCAGGAAGTTATGAAGGAGTTCTACAAGGAACGCCTGATCGGGACGATGCTCAAGATCAGTCCGTTTTTCCAACCGCTGTCCGAGGACGACCAAAAGGCAATCCTGGAAAAATTCGAATATATCGAAGCCAGAGTCGGGACCGTATTGATCAAACAGGGTGATCAGGGCGACGGCCTGTTTATTATTGTGTCGGGTGATGTGGCGGTCACAGTCAAGGATGCCAACAACAAGGCGATGGAAGTGGCCCGCCTGCGGGAAGGTGACTTCTTTGGCGAGATCAGCCTGATTACGGACAGCGCGACCACTGCCAACTGTCTGGCCGTCAAGGAATCCGTCCTGTACAAATTGCCCAAGGCGACCTTCAAGCAATTGATTGCCGAGTACCCGCAGATTCTCGAGGTTACGGCAGAGTATGCGGATGCCCGCGTCAAGAACACCAAGAAAATGGTGACTGGTGGCGAGGACCTGCAAAAGGCTGGGATGGTTTAGTCAACGTTAAAAAACTGCCTCGAATGTTGGAAAACCGAACGGCCGGTACGATTGACGGCCGGCACGTTCAAAACTGGACTGGAGGTCCTGCATGAAAAAGTTTTTGGTCGTTGCTGCGGCAACAACATCCATTGCGCTGGCTGGTACGCCGGCATTGGCTGGTGATTACGGGCAAGCCGGTTGTGGACTGGGCGGCCTGGTTGTCAAGCAGAATAACTGGCTGCAGATTTTTGCTGCGACCCTGAACGGCATTTCGTCGAATCAGCTGTTTGCCATTTCGACGGGTACGCTGGGCTGTGACGGTGCCAGCGGCGGATCTGAAAGCGCCAAAGTTTTCATTGAAACCAATCGTGAAATCCTTGCCAAGGACGCTGCCCGTGGTCAGGGCGAAACAATTGTCGCGCTGTCGGCGATCAGCGGTTGCAGCGATGCCGCAGCGGTTGGTGCATCACTGCAGCGAAACTACCAGACGGTATTTGCTGACGGCCAACTGACCGACCGTGAAGTTTCCGACCGCGTCGTGTCGGCGATGCAGCAGGACAATGCACTGATGTGCACTGGATTCAGTTCCTGATTAATCCCAGGAGTTCAGATCGAAAAGGCGGGGGCCGTATTGGCCCTCGCCTTTTTTTTGTTGCACTGGTTCTGGCTTTTCCGGTCGCCGTTGATGCGGCCGGGGCTGCGGAGCCGTTGCATGACGATCCGCAATGGCTGCGCATGGGTAACTGGCGCCCCCATGGCAATGCGTGGTTGAGCGAAGTTGACAACCGGGACTGGTTCCTCGCCCCAAGTGGACGTCGTTCGCCAAGCTCTGAATTAACGGCAACGCGGCGGGCGCTCGCATTGCCTGCGGACGCGGTAACGGATCCCAACCTGCATCCGGCCTGCCGGTTCCCTGCGCGACGGGTCTGGTTGTGGCAGCGGGACGGACAGGATCCGGCACCGCAGGCACCTGCCAATTGCCCGGCCTTGCAGAAGTTCATCGACCGCGCTGATCCGGTCGGCGTGACGATGGTTTTTTCGGGCTATTACATAGGCGATCCCGCGTCCGCTTTTGGACATACGTTTTTGCGAATTGATCGAAATCCAAAACGAACCCAGGGGGAACGGCAGGAGTTGCTGGACCTGGGTGTCGATTTTTCAGCGCAGACGGGCGGCGACGGCCCGCTCGCATATGCGTTCAAGGGGATGTCCGGCGCGTATACCGGTCGATTTAACTTCCTGCCGTACTATTTCAAAGTGCGCGAATACAGTGATTATGAGTCCCGCGACATATGGGAGTACCGCCTGAGCCTGCGCCCGGATGAATTGCTATTCCTGGTCCTGCATCTTTGGGAACTCAGTCGCGCCGAGTACGACTATTTCTTTTTTGAGGAAAACTGCTCCTATCATATTCTGACGGCGTTAGAGGCGGCGGTACCAAGAATCGACCTGATCCGACACCTGTCCGAAATCGTCGCGCCGGGCGATACAATCAAGGCTCTGTTTGCCAACCCAGGTCTGGTCACCAATGTCAATTATCGGCCCGCATTGGGCACGCAGTTTTACTGGCGATACCGCGGCCTGTCGTCTGTGGGACGTGATGTCGTGCTGGACCTGTTCGACAACCCCGGGGCCGATGTCGGCTTTCCCGACTCGGCAACTGAACAGGCGAGGGTGCTTGATGCCGTGATCGACCTGGTGGACCTTCGGTTCGCCGATGAACTGGTCTTCGGGGCAGCGGACCATCCGGTCGCGATTACTCGTCATACGTTGTTATCGCGCCGGGCGCAAATTGCCGTGACGTCCTATGCGACCGTTCCGCGGCCCGATCATGAACGACCTGAACGGGGTGTGGCACCTCGACAGTTTGGCTTTCAATCCGGAGTTCGTGATGGTGATCCGGTCCAGCAACTGTACGTCCAGCTTGGCTGGCATCATCTGGCGGACCCTGATGACGGGTTACCGCGCCTGGGGGAAGTCCGGTTTATTGAAGCGGAACTGGAACTGAATATTACCTCGCGAACACCGTGGGTCAATCGTCTCCGTTTTGTCGACCTGTCGACGCTGGCGCCGTTTTCCCGCGTAGAACCGAATTTGTCGTGGACGGGTGCCATTGGTGCCGAGCGAATTCGCGACGATCGCTGTGACGAATGTCTGGCAGGAATCGCCCAGCTGGGCTCGGGGTTGACGGCAGCCGGTGTCCGAGGGCGCGGAGCCCTGGCCTTTCTGGCTGGACCAAATCTGTTATGGCACGAGGACCTGGCCGGAATCGGATCGGCCGGGTTGCGTATTGAAGCGGTTGCTGAATTGTTGTTGCGGTTGGAGCTGTCGCAGGACACAACGCTAGTCGGGCGATTACGTGGTCACACGTCGCCCTGGCAGGAGCACCCGTTTCTGGTTTCCAGCGAAAGCCGGTTCAGCTGGCACGTCGGCAAAGCGGTGACACTGGATATCCACGGTCGTACATCCCAGACGGGGTACGTGCTGACAGGCGGCGCAAAATTCTACTACTGAGGCAAGGTTGCCACTGTGCGCCAGGGAATGCTCAGCCGGTTGCCGCGACCTGCTCGGACGGTGGCTCGTGGGGGACGCGGCCTGCGTGCAGGATATGGCTGTGCAGGTCATCGCCAAGGATTTGCCGGACCCGGTGACCCAGGGTCAGGATTCGGTCGATGTCCAGTCCAGTGTCCAGGCCCATTTCGTCGGCCAGGGCGGCAAAATCTTCGGTGCTGGTGTTGCCGGTGGGTCCGCTGACCTGAACCCGCTGCTTCGGCGGTCGGCCACCCAGGCCACCCAGGCTGGTATCGACAGTCCGTACGCCCATTTCCAGCGCCGCCAGGCTGTTGGCAATTGCCGCGCCGCGGGTATCGTGGAAATGCGCAATCGGGGTCAGCCCATCCAGATGCGGCAATACGGCCGCAAAAAACCGGTGCACCTGCATCGGGTTGGCCGTACCGGTTGTGTCGCCAAACTGAATTTCGCGGGCGCCAATTGATTTGTAATGCTCAACCAGTTCCAGGACAGATTCGATCGCCACGTCACCGGTATAGGGGCAGCCAAAGCTGACCGAAATACTGCCGCACAGGCGGATGCAGGCCCGCTCGGCGACTTCGGCAGCCTCCTGCTGGATCGCCATGGTTTCCGCTTTGGTCCGCTTCAGGTTGCGCTGGTTGTGTGCTTCACTGGCGCTGACGACCATCAACGCGATATCGGGTCCACCGCCATACTGCGCCGCGACGGCTGCACGCTGCATCCCCCGGGTATTGGGAATAAATGCGATCAGGTCCGCGTCTGTATAGTCCCGCAACGCTTCCAGTACGGCTTCAGAATCGTGGAACTGGGGGAAGTACTTTTCCGGGACAAAACTGGTCGCTTCGATGCGCGTAAACCCGGCATCGGCAACGCCTTTGAGGATGTCCAGTTTCTCGTCTGTTGTCAGCACCTGGTCAATGGCCTGGATGCCGTCCCGGCCAAAGCATTCGGTCAGTTCAATTGACTTCGGTACCCTGCGAATCAAGCCCAGTTCTGCCACGTCCGTGCTCCTTTACCAGTTAATTCAATCGTAGCACATCACATGGAGGGCATGCAAATAGAGGTATATCACACCAATATATATCTATTAGAGGTATTCGGTGGGCGGCTTTACGCAATCTGGCACGTCATCCTCGGCGGACCATCCTC
>JBFJWU010000098.1:0-10142 GCA_041623475.1 bacterium
CCCGGACGCGGCCCGGTCGCTGCTCGGCGAGGACGTCTGGGCGTGGGTCGACCCGGCCCGCGAACATTACGCCTGGCCAGAACCGATGCAACTGATGCTTAACCCGGACGTGTCCGTCCGCTCGGACGGGGTAATGGAAAAATGCACATTCTGTGTGCAGCGGATACGTGACAAGACGGAGTCCGCACGCCTGGACGGGCGAATGGTTTCGGATGGGGAAATCGCGCCCGCGTGTGCGCAGAGCTGTCCGACGGATGCGATCGTCTTTGGCAACCAGAAGGACCGCGAAGCCAGGGTTGTCAAGATTGCCAAGCGGACCAACCGTGGCTACAAGATTCTGGACGTGTTGAACACCCAGCCGTCCGTGACCTATCTGAAAAAGGTCCAGTGGACCGGAGACAAGGCATGAGCACAAGTACACGCAAAGACCAGATGCCCGATTCCATTACGTACGGGCAGATCTCCAAGGATATCACCGCAACACTTGCGCCTCCAGGCTTCAAGTTCATTGCCGTTTATGCCCTGATCCTGGCCGGCCTTGCTGTTGGCATCGCTTGCTGGGTGTATCAGATCAAGGTTGGGATGGGTGTTGCCGGAATCACGCACCCGTCGTTCTGGGGTGTCTACATTACGGACTTCGTCTTCTGGGTAGGGATCGGCCACGCGGGCACGTTAATTTCAGCGATTCTGTTCCTGCTGCGAGCGCCGTTCCGCAATGCTGTTTACCGCGCCAGCGAGGCGATGACCGTTTTTGCGGTCATGACCGCCGGGTTGTTCCCCCTGATTCATATCGGGCGTGTCTGGTTTTTTTACTGGTTGATTCCGTATCCGAACCAACGCCAGTTGTGGGTTAATTTCCGCAGTCCGCTGATGTGGGATGTTTTCGCGATCAGCACCTATGCAACGATTTCGACTGTGTTTTTCTATGTCGGACTGGTTCCGGACCTGGCGACCGCCCGAGATCGCGCGACGTCGTTTTTCCGTAAGGCGCTGTACTCTGTCCTCAGCCTGGGCTGGACCGGGTCCCATCGACAGTGGAAACACTATATGGCGGCCTACGGGTTTTTCGCGGCGTTCGCAACGCCACTGGTCATTTCCGTTCACTCGGTCGTTTCCTGGGACTTTGCTATGGGTAATGTGCCAGGCTGGCACACGACAATCTTTCCGCCGTACTTTGTCGCCGGCGCGATCCTGTCCGGTGTCGCGATGGTCCTGACCCTGATGATTCCGATGCGCAAGCTGATGAATCTTGAGAACTATATTACGACCTACCATTTTGAAGCCATGGCCAAGCTGATCATGTTTACCAGCTTGATCGTGACGTACGCGTATGCGGTCGAGTTTTACATTGCGTTCTACAGCGGTGTTGAGTACGAGATCGAACAGTTTATCTATCGGGCAACCGGTCAATACTGGTGGGCGTTCTGGACGATGGTTACGTGCAACTGCATTATTCCGCTGATGTTGTGGAGCAAAAAGGTCCGCACCAATCATACCGCGCTGTTCATTATTTCGATCTTTGTCAATATTGGAATGTGGTTCGAACGGTACAACATCATTACCCAGTCTCTGACCCACGAGTTCATCCCTGCAGCCTGGGGATTTGCACGGCCCAGCATTATCGAGATGGGGATTACATTGGGTTCGTTTTGCTGGTTCTTTATGCTTTTCCTGGCCTGTATCAAGCTGGTGCCAAGCATGGCGTTGACTGAAATCAAAGAAATTATCGACCGTCCGATGAAGGGGAAATCCTCATGAGCACCGGACAGCATCTTGTTGGAGTTTATTCCTACGTGGACACCACAATGGACGGAATCAGGAAACTGAAGTCGTCCGGTGTGCGCGATTATACCGTCCACATGCCCACCTACATCGAGGAACTGGCCGAAGAAATTGACCAGGACTCGTCCCCGGTCAAGTGGGTGACGTTGGTCGGCGCCCTGGTCGGTTTTGCCAGTGCAATCCTGATGACCGGTTGGATGAGCTGGGACTGGCCGGTCAGGATCTCGATGAAGCCGGTCATGAGCTGGCCCGCTTACACCGTGATCATGTTTGAATTGACGGTCCTTCTGGGCGGGATTGCCAATCTGCTAGCGCTGTTCGGCTTTGCGAAGCTGCCGGGCCTGGGACTTGGCCCCGGTTTCGATCCCCGGTTCACCGACGACAAGTTTGGAATTGTTGTACCGGTGGACGACAGTTCTGCAGAGCAGGTACGAAAGTTGCTGGACGAAAGCGGGGCAGAGGAGATTGAACATGTCGGTGCGTAAGAAACTGCCGGTTCTCATCATCGCGGGTGCGATCCTTGCGGCGGGCTCGTCGTCTGCATTGTGGTTTATTACCGATATGTACGATCAGATATCTGTAAAGCCCCAGGAAGGCGATCCGCGGCAACTGCCGGAAGGTTCGGTTCCCACGGTTGGGAACCTTCCACCCGGGGCAATCAGTTTTGGTGAGCGCCTGGCAAAACTCGATCCGTCGTTGCCACAGGACAATCCGGTTCCCGCCAGCGACGAAAGCCTGGCATCCGGCAAGGAAATGTACGAAACGTATTGCTATTCCTGTCACGGGAAAACCGGATTGGGCGACGGGCCTGTCGCTTTGCGGGGGGCGGGGATCCCGCCATTTCCGCTGATCGGGACGATCAACGCCCGTTCGGACGGTTACATCTTCGGTCAGATATGGGCCGGAGGCGCAATCATGGGGCCGTATTACACTTCTTTGGAGCCTGACGAAGTCTGGGACATTATTAACTATCTACGGAGCCTGAATTCGCAATGAGCGGCGATAATCTCTCGAAAGCGATCGACCGGGTCGAGTTTGATACACCTGGAATCCTGAAGCCCATCGGGCTGGGATTGACGGTAGTCGGACTTGCCGGTTTCATTGGTGGGTTGTTTGTTGATGCGGACACCGCCTGGCGGGCGTATCTTTCGAACTTTGCATTCTGGCTTGGTATTTCCCTTTCCGGAGTTGTCTGGTCTGCTGTGATGCGGCTGACGAATGCCAGATGGGGACGCAGCCTGATGCGGCTTTGGGAAGGAACCGGGTATTTCCTGCCGATTGCGGTCGTGTTATACCTGGGCTTGATCGCTGGAGGAATGACATCTCACTTGTATGAGTGGGTTCACCATCCGATCCACCACAAAGAAGCCTGGTTGTCGCCGGGGTTTCTATTCGGCCGCAATGCCGTTTACATGCTGATTCTGGTAACCGTTTGCATGGTCTATATGTACCAGTCCCTCAGGGGAGATGTACGGACATTGAAGGCGGCAAACAAGGGGCCGGACTGGTTCCAGCGATTGTTTGGCAACGCATCCGGGTCCGATGAGGAATGGGAAAGCGCTCAGGCCAAATTGAAGAAACTGGCTGTTGCAGTGCCGTTGGTTTATGCGCTGATGGTCAGCTTTATTTCCTTCGACCTGTTGATGAGCATCGAACCATACTGGTATTCGACAATGTTTGGTGGCTGGATTTTTATGGGCAACATGCTGATGGGGCTGGCGTTTATTGCGCTGGCGGCCAGTATGGTCCGCAAGCGTTCCGATCTGTACGGATTGATCGGCAAGAACCAGCTCTGGGATGTTGGCAAACTGCTGTTCGCATTTACGATGATCTGGGTCTATTTGACCTGGTCCCAGTACCTGCCAATCTGGTACGCAAACATTCATGAAGAAGCAGGATTTGTCATCAAGCGTACGGGCGGGGCATATCGACCGTGGGCACTTGCTGTTGTGGCGATGGTCTGGGTTATTCCCTGGTTTATCCTGCTGCCGAAACCCAGCAAGCAGAATCCGATTGTCCTGGGCAGCGCTTCAGTAATTGTGCTGGCAGGAATGTGGATGGAGCGATGGACGATTATCGCGCCTGCTCAATTTCCCGAAGCGCCTGTTCCCGAAGCAATGGTTGTTTATCCCGGGTGGATTGAATTTGCAACACTGGCCTTTTTTGCCGGGTTATTCCTGCTCGCGTACCGATTTTTCCTGACGAATTCTCCGATTCTGGCGGTCGGGGATCCAGTATTTGAACACGTCGCCGAACACGGTAGTCACGGCCACCACTAATTTTCGTCAGAACTTATTTGATCCTTGGACGGCGGTGCCTTTTTGGCACCGCCGTTTTTGCGTTCAGTATCGGACACCGGTTGCAGGGCCCGTCGCACCGGTTTCTGGAACAACATCGACCTGACATCCGGTTCCTCGTCCTGTTCTGAGACCAGTTGGACACCCTGAACTGTTTCGGAAAACGTCAGCATCATCGGGTATTCGATCAGTGCGGCCTGTGTTCCGGGACGGGCGAACTGGGTTCCGACAATGATATCAGACATGCAGCCAATCACCCGCGTGTTGGTCAGCTGCCTGGCATCAGTGACCGGGGCCGCAGTAACATTTGTAACGGAGCCGTCTAACTCGACGGAAAACCGAAGGCGAATTTTTCCCGAAAGACCCGGTTTGAGCCGCAAGACCTGATTGTAACAGCCCGTGAGTCGCTGTTGGGCTGCGGCCAGAATCCGTGACGTTATCTTGATAAATGGTTCCCCGACCAGCAGGCGTTCGGGCAGGCCTAATCGTCTGGCAATTTCGACCAGGTCCGTGCGAGTCGAGGACGTCCCGGTATCCGATAACATATCTGCGGCGCTGCTGAGAGAGCCGTCATCCGCATGCTGTTCAAGGTAATCCAGCAGGTCGGACTCACGATTCGGTCCAAAATCCAGGCTGGGTTCCTGTTCCGGCCGCATTTGCTCCTGGGCAGAGGCCGTGAGGCTGCTTCCCACCAAAACAATACCGATAAATATTGCGATCTTTTTGCGCATAACCTTGCCGAATATGTCGGTAGCTGAGCTCGTCGTGGTTTAGGGTACGCACCCAGATTCTAGCGCAGGAACCAGAGATGTCCAATCGCCGGGCACCTGTCAGTCAACTGGAGGCGTTTTCACCGTGCAAAAAAAAGGCCCCGCTCTATTTAGAGCGGGGCCCCGGGATTAAATATCGACAAAATTAGAGGACAGAGCCCAGCTTCATTGCCAGTCCCATGTCGCCGGCAATTTTAAGCTTGCCGCTCATGAATGCCATCTGTGGATTCAGGGAGCCATCCAGGATCGCGTTGAAGTCTTCGGAAGCCACTGTGACAGTGCACTGTGCGTCGCCGTCGCCTTCGCTGACATTAATTGAGCCGTCGGCGATTTCGACAACCCACGTGCCATCACCTTCAATCTCAAACTTGTAAGACGCGTTGACGCCGGCCGTCTTTTCTGCGTTCTTCTGGATTTCGCCTTCAAAAAATTCGCGTGCTCCCATTGCATGTCTCCTTTTGACAGTTGGGTGATACGTTTTCGACCAATGGAGTTCGTTGTGACGGGCCAGTTCGGCACCATCGATACCCCGCGCCAACACCCGCTGGGTGTCCAACACGCTTATTGATTGACTTGTCAATCAATAAGGATCAGGTATGCTTGATGCTACCATGGCGTTTTGGGGGTGTCAAACGTCCGCATTGGTGTTTGGCCGCAGGTACTGTTTTGGCAGGACAGCCCGGAAAGCCTTAATTGACGGGGGTTTTCGGCTTTTGGAAGATGTGCTTGGGACTATGGATGAATAGTAAAATCAACACCAATTCGATCCGCGAATCAATTCTTGATCAGGGATTCGATTTGTGCGGATTTACCGATCCGCAACTTGGGTTACAGGAGCAAAACAGGTTCAAAACCTGGCTTGAATCCGGTTATGCCGCCGAAATGTCCTGGCTACGGGAATCCGCCAACGTACGCCTGGATCCCAGGTCGCGTTTTGAATGGGCAAATACGGCGGTATGCCTGGCTGTCGCATATGGGCACAGGCAGCCGGAACGGGAAATGAGCGGCATTTCCGGGCGGATCAGCAGTTATGCTCGCGGACGGTCCTATCACAACGTGATCAGGAAGCGCCTGCGTCGCGTTTGTGCGGTCCTTGCAGAGGCTGGAGGAGAGAACAATGTCGGCTATTGCGATACGGGCCCGGTCCACGAGCGGGCACTGGCTGCGCAGGCGGGTTTGGGATGGCGCGGACGGAATTCATTGCTGCTGAATTCGCGCGTCGGCAGCAAAATATTCCTTGCCGTTGTTCTGACCAGCCTGCGTCTTGACCGGGACGGGCCGACCACGGACCATTGCGGTTCATGCACAGCGTGCGTCGAAGCGTGTCCCACCGACGCACTGGTGGCGGATGGCGTCCTGGACAGCAGGCGTTGCATCAGTTACCTGAATATTGAACATCGGTCTCAGTTTGATCCCCCATACGACGCTGGCTGGAGCGGGTGGCTGCACGGCTGCGATATCTGTCAGGATGTCTGCCCGTTTGTCATTGCCGCATCCCGTGAACAGCGATACGGCGATCCGGATTTCCTGCCGCGTGAATCGTGGTCATCTGTAACGTTGGAAGATTTGGTCGACATTAGCGAGCATCGTTGGTCCGAGTTGACGATGGGATCCGATGTGCGTCGTGGCGGACCAGGGCGGTTGCGGCGAAATGCGGTGATTCTTTTAGATCAAATCAAGGATTCAAGCAAACCCGATTCGCTGGTAGAATAGCTGGACAATGACAATCCAACGAAAAATCTGGCTAGCGGGGATTGGCCTGATGGCCATCAGCCTGGTACCTGTGAACGCTGCGGCCCAGAAGAAAACCACGGCGGCTGACACCAAGTCAGAGAAGACGTATGGTATGACTGCTGCCGAGATGTATCAGGAAACCGGTGCCCAGGTTGCGCGGATTCGCAAGATTGTCGAAGCCCACGGCAAGTTGCTACTGACTGCTCAGGAAACCGATTTTCTCGTCGCCGTTGACGCGATCACAAAAGACATGGACGCCAATCGTGAACTGTTGGCACTGGCAACCGATTTATTGGCAGATTTGAAGACGGCGCTGGCGCTTGAGCGAGAAGGGGCCGGGGCGCAGATCATTTCGGCGCCGCTGGATTATCCACAGTTCCGGGAAGTGCGTATCCTCAGCGATCAGGCAGAGCAGCTATACAGGTCCGGTTCTGATTTCCTGGAGCAACTCCAGAAGCCGACCGGAACGACGGTAAAGCGATTGGAATCGGCCGAAGAAGAGGACGAGGAGTAGCCGGACAGGCTATTGATCGGCGGTTGCCGGCTTTCGTGACGTTGTCTGTTGGCTTGATATATCCAGCAATCCGGGTAGTTGTCCCTGCCCCGGCTGCCAGTCTAATGCCCGCTGGGCACCGACTACGTCTCCCAGTTTAAACAAGACAATACTCATTGTCGGGCCCAGGTCGGGGTGGTCGTTGTCCAGGGCCCAGGCTTCGGTAAGTGCCGCACGGGCTTCCTTGAATTTTTCTGCCTTGACCAGTTCTGTTGCTCTCAAGAACGCGATATCAAATCGGCCTGGTATTAACTTCATTGCCTCGGCCAGTGTTTCCGCCGCTTTATCGTGGGACTCCAGATCGCTAAGGATCGCCGCCTGAAAGACGTTGATGTCCGGAGGCGGTCGGTCGGCATTCTTTGCCTGTTGGAACGCAAAAACCGCTTCACGCAAAGTTCCGGCCCGGAAGGTGTCCTCTTGCAGGTCAGCCATTGCCGTCAATATCTTGCCTTCGAGGTAATATCCCATCGCGTAACGCGGCGCAAGTTCCTGGGCTTTTTCTGCAGATTTTCGCGCCAGGTTCAAGTGTTCCAGGCGTTCCTCGATCGCGCTCAGGCCCGCCTTCAGCAGGAGTGCTTCCGCCAGGCGTGACCAGGCAAGTACAAATTTCAAGTTGCCCTTGATCGCAACCTTGAATTCCCGTATCGCAGCGTCAACATTTTCTCGTTCCAGTTCGATGACGCCCAGCGCGAAATGGGCGGCGGAATCAATAGTGATTTCAGTATTCTTGAGCGCCGGCAATAACTCGACTGCACGGCGTTTGTAGAGCTCGCTGGTTCTGTATTTGCCGGTCTGGTACCCGATCTCAGCAATCTGGAAATAGGTTCTCGCGATCTCTGACGGTGGAATCTGGATTCCAGTCTGCTGGCGAATAAGTACCCGGCGCAAATGTCTTTCTGCAGATCCGTATTGCCCTATCTTCTGGTACAAATCTGCCATAACAAGATGCAGGTAAGGATCTTCGGGCGCGCGTTTCAATGCTTCGCGATACCATTTTTCGGCATCGTCGTAGAACCCTTGTACTTCGTAAATCAATCCCATTGCTGCGGGGGATGCCGGATCTTCACGGTCGTCGGCCGCAATCTGGTGGAACTTCTTCTGTGCCTTGGGCAGGTCTTCGCGGGCAAAATCAATTAACGCACCGGAATACTGCAGCCTCGGGTCTTCTTCGCCCATTCGTTGCAACAGTTCTGCGTGCAGTCGCTCGGCGCGATCCCATCGTCCCAGCAACATATACGCGTCCAGCAACGTTCTCTTGGCATCCTCCATTTCCGGGGATAACTCGAGGGCCCGGTTCAGTGCCGGTGTTGCAAATCCAATACTGCCCTGGGCAATATACGCCATCGCCAGATGGAAATGAAAGTGGGCCACGTCGGGTTCGTGACCCGTTGCCCATTTGAACTGAATAATAGCGTCGTCCAGTCGCCCCTGGGCCATCAGGAGGATCCCGAGCGCATCCCTGGCTTCCCCGTATTCCGGAGACAATTCGACCGCATTCTTGAGCAATGACATCGCCGAATCAATATTTCCGGCCCGCAACTCTTTGAACGCATCGTCGACCCATTCCGATGCAACAGACCGGCGCGCTTTGGGGTCATCCCCGACAAACGCCGCACCACAGCCTCCTATGACGGCTGGCAGAACTGTAAAATGTAGCGATGCAATCGCTAAAAACGCGAGTCTTAGTCCCCTGGCTGGCATCGGTGTTCTGGCTCCTGACAGTGCCGGTTGGCATCAACGCGTCTGGTAAGGCGTCGCCGGTTATTCTAGCAATGGGGGGGACCAGTTGCCAGATCCACAACGCCGTTTTATACGAAGGGGATGTCTTTCTACGCCTGAGCGATGTGGCGGCGTGCCAGGGCGGTACGGCGCAATTGAATCCTACTCGGGGTGTTATCGATGCACGGATCAACGGTGAGCTGCTGACGATCTGGCCCTGGGGAGACCCGGTTGCTGTTCGCAACGGCCTGGAAATCATCACGCTTCCCGAGAATCCATGGTTCTGGCACGAAGGCGGTTTTTACGTGCGGCCGGAAATGGTCGAGGTCTGGTCCGGTATGGCAATCGGGATGCGGACCGAGCCGGAATTAATGGCGATCAGGCTGAAAACACCGGTTACTTATGCGACGGATACCGCGATTCGTGGCCCGTCGAAAGGGCTGAAGATCCTGATTGATCCCGGGCATGGCGGTGACGACGAAGGTGCGGTCGACGACACCGGAACCCCGGAGAAAGAAATTGTCCTGGCTGTTGGTGCGCGCCTTGCTGCGTTGCTGGACGCGATGGGGTTTGACGTGAAGATGACACGAAATTCGGATACGTATCCGACCTTGCAGGAGCGCGTCGAACTGGCCAATGACTGGGACGCAGATCTAATGCTGTCGCTGCATTGCAACAGCGCACCCCGGAAATCAGCAACAGGGATCGAGACATATATCCTCAGTCGGACTGCCAGTGACCCGAGGGCGCTCGCGCTTGCCCAGTTTGAGAACGCGTACGAAGACAAACAGGTTGACAGCGGCGGACTCGTCGGCCAGATATTGGGAGACGTTGCGCGAGAGGCACAGGAGAACACCGCATCACGACTGGCATCGGTATTCCATCGTGAATTTATTTCCGAACTGACGGTCGAAGATCGAGGTGTCCGGAAAGCTCCATTCTTCGTGTTGGCTGGAACAACGATGCCCGCATTCCTGGTCGAACTGGGTTTCCTGTCCAACGCCGAGGAAGCTCAACTGCTGCGGGATTCCAATTATCAGAAGGAACTTGCAGGTGCGATTGCGGCGGCGGTTGTTGAGATCGCTCCATTCTTGAAGATGCGCGCCGGTACGGACAGTGGACGTGACAAAGGACAGGCCTGGTGACCGGGAAACCTGAGAAAGTGCTGCTCGCGACCCGAAACCAGGGCAAAGTCCGGGAAATGACCGAAATGCTGGCACCGCTGGACATTCAATTGGTCGGCGTATCGGATCTGGAGACCGCACTTGGCGACCCGGGCGACGTGCC
>JBFJWU010000099.1:0-10067 GCA_041623475.1 bacterium
GACGCCGCGAATACAGAACTCGTTTAGCGCTTCACGCATGTGAGCAATCGCCCGCTCGCGAGTCGCTCCAGAGGTAATGACTTTGGCAACCATGGGGTCGTAGTGCATGGACACTTCGCCACCTTCAACAACTCCCGTGTCCACCCGCACCGTCTCCGACTCGGTCGGCGGCAGATAGCGGACCAGCCTGCCAATGGAGGGCAGAAAGTTGCGGAACGGGTCTTCTGCATAGACACGCGCTTCGATCGCCCAGCCTTGCTGCACAATATCATCTTGGGTCAATGTCAACGGCTCGCCGGCGGCAATCCGAATCATCAGCTCGACGAGATCCAACCCCGTAACCAGTTCCGTGACGGGATGTTCCACCTGCAGGCGGGTGTTCATCTCCAGAAAATAGAAATTCTGGAACTTGTCGACCAGGAATTCCATTGTTCCCGCGTTCGTATACCCGATTGATTTGGCACCGGCAATGGCCGCCGCTGCCATACGGTCACGCGTCTCCTGAGTCAGCAGTGGGCTGGGGGATTCCTCGGCGACCTTCTGGTGCCGGCGCTGGACCGAACATTCGCGTTCGAACATGTGGACGGTATCGCCATTGTGGTCCGCAAACACCTGGATTTCGACGTGATGAGGCGATTCAATGTACTTCTCCAGAAAGCAGGTGCCGTCGCCAAACGAGCGTTCCGCGCGGGTCGCGGCCTCGTCCCATGCGTCGGACATTTCCTCGTCGCTGCGAACGATCTTCATGCCGATGCCTCCGCCGCCGTGGGCAGCCTTGATCATTACCGGGTAGCCCAGGTTATGAGCTTCGGCAACGGCCTGCTCGGCGTTGTCGCAATCGGCACCGGGGACCAACGGGACACCGCTGTCGCTCATACTTTGTCGTGCCGCCTGTTTGTCCCCCATTTTCTCAATCGCATCTGGCGATGGCCCGATCCAGATCGCTCCGGATTCGGCTACCTTTCGGGCAAACGCCGCATTTTCACTGAGAAAGCCATACCCGGGATGAACCGCGGCAGCGCTGCTCTGGGCAATCGCGTTTAGAACCCTCTCCTGGTCCAGGTAACTTTTCAGGGGGTGTGCTTCTCCGATAGCAATCGAATCGTCCGCCAGTTCGACGTGCATCGCGTTGGCGTCGGCCTCGCTGTAAACGGCGATGGCACGGGCACCACATTGTTGAACAGAACGGATAATTCGACAGGCGATTTCGCCACGATTGGCGATCAGCACGGAATCAAACATGAACAATCTCCCGGATTTGGAATTGAGGGTCAACGAAACAGATATTTCTGGATTTTACGGACCGTCGTTGCGGCGACGCAAATGATCCACTGAATGATTGATCAGGCAGCGCGGGTGCCAGAATCAGGCGGCACCTACACGCCGTCCCCACCACGGAACCGCGCCGCCCATTTCCCGCACGAATTCAATCAGGGCACTGTTCGGTTGCTGGACCTCGACATCAAAGTTGCGCTCGAACGCCGTTGTGGCGCAGGTCAGCCCGCCTTCCAGAAGGGCCCACATCGGGCTGCGGATAGGGATTAACCCGACAACCCGCAGGGGACCGCGCAAATGAAATGCGCGATTTGACACCGGAACGATTCGTGGACTTTCACCCCTTACCAGCAGTCCCAATTGATTGATCAGTTCGGAAAGCGGCAACGGCGACGATGTCGCAACCTCAAAAACACGCAGTTGGGCGGTGGATTGACCAATGGCCTGGACGATCGCCGCCGCCAGCTTGCGCTCATGGCACAATTGCACCGGAACATCCAACAACCCTGGAACCAGCAACACACTTCGGCTTCGCACCCAGCGCCAAAGACGCGTCAGGAAGTCGTCATTGGGTCCGTACAACCAGGGGATCCGAAATACGACCGCCGGCAGTCCGGTCTGCTTGAGCTCCTCTTCAACCGCATATTTGGCCTGGACAAAAGGAAGGTCGCGGACCCTTGGGTTGGACACGACACTCAGGAAGAATATTCTCGGAATTCCGGCATCAGCTGCCCGCCCGAACAGGCTTTTCGCAAACAGCCTTTGCCGGGCAATGTCCTGTTCACCAAGGTGGTTCGCCGGATGCGGCCCGGCAAGGTGGATGATGCCATCAACCGCACGAAAATCGACATCACGCCACGGAGCATCGCCGTGCGAGACGTGCTGGACGCGCCCGCCACCACTGGGCCTGAACGCCGGACCGGACCAGGACACGCGGTGCCCGCTGGCGAGCAACTGGTCAATGGTCGTCCGGGCAACATCGCTGTAGCCACCTGTAATCAGATAATGCACGGTTCAGGCGGGGAGTGGCCAGATCGGACACATGTTCAGCGTACGGGCTCGCGCTTCGGGAACAATCCCGCTGAAAGCCATAGACCGGCGTTCCAGCCACGAAAATTCCGCCCGCCGGTATCCAGCAGAGTCCCGCCCGTTGCCTCGTCGATCCAATTGCCGGATGGCACAAACAGCATTGTCCAGCCGCCGTCGACACCCGCCGACAGCCAGTCCGCAACCTGAACCTCGAATCCGGTCTTTAATCGCCAGATGGGCCCCTTGCCCGAAAAATCCCGTCGCCAGGTATCGGAAAAGCCGGTGGTTGCCAGTTCATTTGTATACTCGGCATAGGTTCCCGGACTGCCCAGTACGGCCCGTGTCAGGCTGAACGAAACGTCGCCCAGTCCCAACCCCGCCGAACCAATGACAGCAAAACGACTCCACGGGTAAACATAGGACACCTGCCCGCCGCCACCGCGAATCGAACTGTTCAACTCCTGGATCTGTTGGCCAGCCAGCGCCGCGGTCACCGTTGATTCCTCGTCTGTACTGCCCTGGAACCGCACCCCCCAGCCACCGACACGCAGGCTGGGCGAAATGGCAAACCAACCAGTGACGTCTACTCCCTTGAGCACCGGCCCCGGGGGGTTGCGCATACCGATGTCCCGGCCGACCTCTTTGATATCGCCACCAACAGAACCGAATAATCCGAATCCCAACTGAACGCCAACGCCGTGGTCATCCCAATCGAACCTGCTGCGTTGGGTCAAAGGAACCCTGGAGCCATCGAGACTGAAATTTGCTGTTTCAACCGGAACTATCGCAGCATCAACAACGCCCCTGGTGGGGCCTGTGGCCGCCTGATCAGCGGCAAATCCTTCGCCGACCTGCGCCAGCGCCAGAAAAATCGCCAGCGCAGCCACTCCGGTTGATCCCAAAGCTGGTGTCGTAAAATGACTCACGATGTCAGGATAACCCTGCACTGCAACGGAGGCAAGGTTTCAGTATGGATCGATCAGAGCTGCTCGGAGTGCTTGATGAAATGTTCAGCATTCCCGATTATCCGGATTTTTCGGGCGCCTGGAACGGTGTCCAGCTGGAAATGCCGGCCGAAGTCAACACAATAGCCACGGCCGTCGACGCGTGTGCGGCAACCAGTGCCGCCGCAGCGGCGGTAGATGCGGACCTGTTACTGGTCCATCACGGAATGTTATGGGACGGTGTCCGGCCGATTACAGGCGCATATTTCGCGACAATCGAGCCACTGATTGTCGGTGGTTGCGGATTGTACAGCATTCACTTGCCGCTTGATGCCCACGAAATCTTTGGCAACAACGCTATTATTGCCAATGCAATGGGCGTCACGGAACGAGTACCCTTTGGCGATTACAAGGGATCAGCGATCGGCTGGCTGGGCACAACGTCTGTCCAGACTGCAACAGATGCCGGCAAGGCCCTGGGGTATGACGTTGTCGAAGCTGTCGAACCATCGGCGCCAGTCAGCCGAATTGCGATTGTCAGTGGCAGCGGCGGTTCGACACTGGACGAGGCAGTTGCAGTCGGCGCCGACGTGTTGTTGACCGGCGAAGTTGACCATCACGCCCGGGTCGCAGCCCGGGACCGGGGCATCGGCATTTGGCTGGGCGGGCATTACCAGACGGAAACTGCCGGGGTTCGCGCCCTTGGCGATCATCTTGCAAACGAATTCGGCATTACGCACGCACCGTTGGACCTGCCGACAGGGGGATAAGCGATGTCGGCAAACAGCGTTCGTCGGTTGCCGGGAAGCCGCTGATTTGCTATAAAACATGGCTTAATCGTTTACTCGCAATGCTCCGCATTCGGGGTTCCGAAAAACTTTTTCGTGTGATTAACGTTGCGCGTTCGGTACGGCAACTGCCGGCTCGAATCTGCAACGTCAACGTGAACAGCATTGACGTTGCAGCGGGCGTAACTGCCAGAGGAACTTGATTTAGAACATGGAAGCCTTGATTCCAGATCCGGGTAAAGTCGTCTTCTTTTTCGGCTTGTTCCTGGTGATGTATGCGGTCCTCAAGCGGTTTCTTTTTGAACCGTATCTTGACGCATTGGCTGACCGCGATGCCAGTACCAGTGGCGCAGGGGACGAACTGGACAACCTGCGCCAACAGATTAATGCTGCGGAATCCGCAATCGCCGAGAAGCTGGCCACGGCCAGGGCGACTGGTGCTGAAAAACGTGACGAAATAATTTCCTCAGCCAGCAGCAAGGCTGCTGAAGTAACGGCGGCTGGCCAGGAAGACGCCCGCAAAACAATTGAAGCCGGCCGCTCTGAAATTGATGCGGCCGAACAGTCCGCGCGGTCCGAGATCAAATCAGCAATTCCGGATCTGGCGGAACGGGCCGCTGAGCGGCTGATGGAAGGGGTTTCCTGAGTGGCGACAAGAACCCGGATGCCTGCTTCGGTAGCGGCATTGGTATTGGCGCTGCCGTCGACCGCCCTGGCTGCGGGTGATGCCGCGCACGGCAAACAACTGCTGCTTTATGCGGTTGTCAACTTTGCACTTCTGTCGGCGCTCGCGTTCTGGAAAGGTCGCAAACCCCTGCGCGAATTTCTGGTCCGACGGTATCAGGAAATCACCATCGAAATGCACCAGGTTGAGGAAGCACGCGATGCGTTGAATTCCGAATTGGACAATGTCAATGGACAATTGAAGGCCGTCGATTCGGAAGCAGATGAATTGATTGCCGGAATCGTGGCCGCAGCTGAACAACAAGCCAAACAAATTGAGGAATCTGCAGCTGCCGCTGCGGATGCAGCGCGACGGGGTGCACAGCAGCAGGTAGCAGCGTTGGAAGATGCTGCGCGGCAACGCATTGTCAACCAGGCCACCGTGATGTTGACCGACAAGGCCCGCGACGCGCTGGAATCCAGCGTCGATGGCACCCGCAGCACGGCATACAGCCAGGCTGGTGCCAACCGAATCGGTGCATCGTCATGAGCGCGGCAATTATTTCCAGACGGTACGCAGAAGCATTGCTACTGGCGGTCCAGGATGCCAACGGCAGCCTGGACGAAACCTTGTCGGCTCTGCGTGAGTGGTCCGACTGGCTGGCAGCGGGCAGTGACGCCGCGACCGCGTTGACCAGTCCTGTCCTGGCACCGGACCAGCAAGCCGCACTGTTGGGCGAACTGATCGAGCAGAATGGCACCGACAAACTGCTCGGGGGGTTCCTTCGGCTTTGCCAGTCCAAGCGACGACTGTCGCTGCTGGGCACGATGGCAGATGCTTATGAACAGAAACTCCGTGACCTGGCTGGCACGATCACTGGCGAAGGCGTATCGGCGTTCCCGCTGGACGATGAAACGAAAAACCAAATCGCCAACAAACTGGCGGAAATACTTAAACAGAAACCGGATCTCACCTGGCGTGAGGACAAGGGCCTGGTTGGCGGGTTCAAGGTACAGATCGGCAATACGGTCTGGAACGCGTCTCTCCAGTCCCAGCTGGACCGGTTGGCAGAAACCATTCGCAAGGGTGTGAGGTAGTCCAATGAAGCTACGGGCCGAGGAAATCACCAAGATTCTGAAGGAACAGATTGAGTCCTTCGAGCAGGTGGTCGAGACCGAGGAAACAGGAACCGTATTGTCCCAGGGGGACGGTATTGCGCGGGTTTACGGCCTCGAGGCCGCATTCACCGGGGAGATGGTCGAGTTTCCCGAGGAAACCTTTGGCGTTGTCCTGAACCTGGAAGAGGACAATGTCGGTATCGCTATTATGGGCGACTACGAGCACATCCGCGAAGGCGACACGGTCAAGCGAACCGGTCGTATCCTGCAGGTACCAACTGGCAAGGCCCTTCTGGGGCGTGTTGTCGATGCCCTGGGGCAGCCGATTGACGGCAAAGGCCCGATCGAGTCGGACACGACCGCCCGTATGGAAATCAAGGCACCGGGAATTATCGCCCGCAAGTCAGTTCACGAGCCCATGCAGACCGGCCTGAAAGCCATCGATTCGATGGTACCGGTCGGTCGTGGCCAGCGCGAGCTGATTATTGGTGACCGCCAGACCGGTAAGACCGCCGTTGCAGTCGACACCATCATCAACCAGAAAAATACTGACCTGCACTGCATCTACGTAGCCGTTGGCCAGAAGCGCTCGACGGTTGCCCAGGTTGTCGACCGGCTGGAAAAAGCGGGTGCGATGGAATACACAACTGTTGTCAGCGCAACGGCATCAGAAAGTGCAACGATGCAGTTTTTTGCGCCGTATACTGGCTGTGCTATTGGTGAGTACTTCCGTGATAACAGCATGCACGCGGTCATTATTTATGATGACCTCAGCAAACAGGCTGTCGCTTATCGCGAGTTGTCCCTGTTGCTGCGTCGCCCTCCGGGCCGCGAAGCCTACCCCGGTGATGTCTTCTACCTGCACAGCCGCCTGCTGGAACGTGCCGCCAAGCTCAGTGACGAGCGCGGCGGCGGCAGCCTGACGGCTCTGCCCATTATTGAAACCCAGGCCGGCGACGTGTCAGCCTACATTCCCACAAACGTTATCTCGATCACAGACGGCCAGATCTTCCTGGAAACCGACCTGTTCATGGCCGGCATCCGCCCCGCCATTAACGTTGGTATTTCCGTCTCTCGCGTTGGTGGTTCGGCGCAAATCAAGGCCATGAAGCAGGTCGCTGGTACGCTGCGCCTGGAATTGGCCCAGTACCGGGAACTGAAAGCGTTTGCCCAGTTTGGCAGTGATCTGGATAAGGTTACGCAACAGCAGTTGCATCGCGGCGAACGACTTGTCGAACTCCTCAAGCAGGGACAGTACTTGCCGCTGCCGGTCGAGCGCCAGGTTGTGTCAATCTTTGCCGGTACAAAGGGATTCCTTGACGGAATCCCGACCGAAGATGTCCTGCGGTTTGAAGCCGAAATGCTGGCCTACATGGACAGCAAACACGCTGACATTTTCGAAACCATCAAGACCGAGCAGAGCCTGTCGGACGAACTGATCGAGAAGCTGTCCGCAGCAATCAACGAATTTTCTGAAGGGTTTGAGGCCTCTGCCTGATGGCAAACCTGCGCGCCATCAAAAAGCGGATTACGTCCGTAAAAAGCACCCAGCAAATTACCCGGGCCATGAAGATGGTCAGTGGTGCCAAGCTGCGTCGCGCCGAAGAACGTGTGCGGGCATTCCGTCCCTATGTTGACGAACTTGACCTGACGCTGCAATCGGTTCTGGCGCGCGAACCGGAACTCAATCATCCGCTGCTGCAACCTGGATCGACCTCTGCCCCGCATCTGTATGTGCTGGTGACATCAGACCGCGGACTGTGCGGTGCGTTTAATTCCAATGTCATCAAGCAGATGATTTTCCACGCCGAAGACAACAACCTGGACCTGGGCAACCTGGCCTTTTATCCGGTTGGCAAGAAAGGCCTGGAACAATTGAATCGCCGCAAATGGAATGCGCTGGCAACCCTGACCGACATTCCGGAACCACCGGATGCCCAATGGGTCGCGGAACTGGCTGGTAATATTACCGAGGCATTCATGGACGGCGCTGTCAGCGGTGTCACCCTTGTTTATAACCAGTTCATTAACGCGCTTCGTCAAGAAGTCACATTTGATCCATTGCTGCCGCTGTCACCCGGGAAAGTAGAAGTCACCAACCTGACTCCGTTCCTGGCTGAACCGAAGTCGGATGAGTTACTTGACGAACTCGCACCACGACTGGTTGCAGCAAAACTGGAAGGGATGTTGCTGGACAGCATCGCCGGTGCGCACGGTGCCCGCATGGCGGCAATGGATGCCGCGTCCAGCAACGCTTCGGAAATGATTGAAAAACTGACACTGCAATTCAACCGGGCACGCCAGGCCGCAATTACCGGCGAACTGCTCGATATTGTTAACGGTACAAACGCGATTGAATAACCCGGCCTGGACCGGAATTCTCGATACTTTGGCCTGGAAGACTCCAGGAGGAGAACTGCGATGAGCGAAGCGAACGGAACAATCAGCCAGATTATGGGACCCGTCATTGACGTGGAATTCCCCACCGGCGACCTGCCGCCAATTTACACGGCGCTCAAGGTAACCAACACGTTTATTAACGATAGTGAATGGAACCTGGTTCTGGAAGTCGCCCAGCATCTTGGTGGCAACGTCGTTCGAACCATTGCAATGGACTCCTCTGATGGCCTCCGACGTGGCCAGGCGGTCCTGAATACACGCGAGCAGATCACAATGCCGGTCGGTACTCCGACCTTGGGCCGGATCATGAACGTTGTTGGTGAACCCGTTGACGAAGGCGAACCAATCGAGACGGACGAACGCTGGGCTATACACCGTCCCAGCCCGGAACTGACCAGCCTGTCGCCGGCAGTTGAGCCGTTCGAAACCGGCATCAAGGTCATCGACCTTTTGGCACCCTACCCCCGTGGCGGCAAGGTCGGCCTGTTTGGCGGCGCCGGTGTTGGCAAGACCGTTTTGATTATGGAATTAATCAATAACGTTGCCGTCAAAGGCGGCGGCTTTTCGGTGTTCGCTGGCGTTGGCGAGCGTACCCGCGAGGGTAACGACCTTTACCACGAAATGATCGAAGGCGGCGTCATTGACGAAAAAGACCTGACGAACTCCAAAGTTGCGCTGGTTTACGGACAGATGAACGAGCCCCCGGGAGCCCGTGCACGAGTTGCCCTGTCAGCCCTGACCATTGCGGAGTACTTCCGCGATGTCGAGCGGAAAGACATGCTGCTGTTTGTTGACAACATTTTCCGGTTTACGCAGGCAGGTTCGGAAGTATCGGCGCTGCTTGGTCGTATCCCCAGTGCCGTCGGCTACCAGCCGACCCTGGCCACGGAAATGGGCGAGTTGCAAGAGCGTATCGCCAGCACCGACAAAGGCTCCATCACCTCGGTACAGGCGATCTACGTACCTGCCGACGACTTGACTGACCCGGCACCGGCTACGGCGTTTGCCCATCTGGATGCCACGACAGTATTGTCCCGGCAAATTGCCGAGCTTGGTATTTACCCGGCGGTTGACCCGCTGGATTCGACCAGTCGAATCCTCGAGCCGCAAATCATTGGCGACGAGCACTACAATGTCGCTCGCCAGGTCCAGGAAGTCCTGCAGCGCTACAAAGATTTGCAGGATATCATTGCGATCCTCGGTATGGACGAACTCAGCGAGGACGACAAGCTTGTTGTTGCCCGGGCCCGCAAGATCCAGCGGTTCCTGAGCCAGCCATTCCATGTTGCCGAGCAATTTACCGGTACACCCGGGAAGTACGTCGAGCTCAAGGACACCATCAAGGGGTTCCAGGAAATTATTGCCGGCGAACACGACGACCTGCCTGAGCAGGCGTTCTATATGGTCGGCACGATCGAAGAAGCCCGAGAACGTGCCAGCGAGTTGGCGGCCTGATGAAACTGGTCGTCACATCTCCGATCGGCGGAGCCGAGTACGACAACGTGTCGGCTGTCGGCCTGACCGCACTCGAAGGACGCATCGGTGTCCTGCAGAACCACGCCGATATGGTCGCCGTTGTTCGCCCGGGGTTGGTCAAGGTCGAAGTTGAGGGCCAGACCAGGACCGGAGTCTGCGGACCTGGTTTTGTGCGAATCCAGGACGGCGACGTTAATCTTGCTGTCGAACAGTGGACCGCTGCTGCCCCGGAATCAGGGACGATCTCCGACCGCCAACAGGAAATTCAGGGATTATTGTCTGGCGGCGACCTGGAGTCAGCACCTCGTCGCCAACTGGAACGTGAAGCCGCGTATCTGGAAGCGGTTTCCGCACATCTGGACGAACTGGCCTC
>JBFJWU010000100.1:0-10064 GCA_041623475.1 bacterium
GCCTTGATTTCCAGTCCGTAACTGAATCCGGATTGAGTTTCGACATTGAGCCGCTCCAGCAATGTGCGCTTAACCAGGAAAAATGTATTGGTTGGATCGCTCGCGGGAAATCCCAGGTGCCACAATACATACGCTACTGCTCGGGACAGAGTGCCTTTGATCAACGGAGCGCCAATCATCTGGCCACCGTGACGGTAGCGGGTCGCGCATGCAAGTGGAGCATCTGCCGCCGTAGCCGCCTGGAATAACCTGCGCAGGACCTCGGGTTCGTCGGATCCGTCGGCTGTTACAAACGCGACCCACCTGTGGTTGGCAAGTTCAATACCGGTCCGGACGGCACCCATAGCGCCTTCGTAACGGTTTGTGTGTACAGATACCAGGGCATCATGTTTATCAACAGACTCGACGGCTGCCACGGTTGGATCATCGGGGTCGTCAACCACGATCAGGATTGAACAAGTCTGGCCGAGGATTTGGAGCAGCCCGATAATAACGGTGGCAATGTTGTCCTGTTCGTGTCTGGCAGGAATAACGACGGCCAGGTCGTGGCAACGTTCAGTCATCCCACAGCTGTTGCCGGCAGTCCTGCCCTGGATCGCTCGATCCATCCGGCAACATCCTCGATTGCCGAGTTGATCGAGGTGTCCGCAGTAAACCCAAGCAGTCTGGCCGCTTTTTCGGTCGCACCGAAATTTCGCCGGACGTCAGATGGCGGGCAGGGAAGGGTCTGGTAGGCAAAAGGCCGATGATCGCCCAGTCGCGTCCATAATGCTTCGGCAAGCTGAAGGATCGACATTTGTTCCGGCGCGCAGATATTGAATACGTGGTTAACCGCGCTGGCATTTTCGATACATGCACGAATTCCGCGGGCGACATCGTTGACGTGGGTAAACTGGCGCACCTGGTGTCCATCGCCCAGGATTTTGACCGGATATTCACCGTCCAGGATCCGGGTCCCGATATCGGCAGCGACATGGGCGTCGCCAGGCCTCCGGTCAGGGTCGTTCAGGACCGATTGATTTTGTCCTGGTCCGATGCAATTGGAAGGTCGGACGATTGTCCACGGCATTCCGGATTCACCTGCAGCTTGCCGCAACGCTCGTTCGGCAAGGAGTTTTTGCCGAGCGTAGGGTGATGTTGGAAGGCGAAGTGTATCGGTGTCCGATTCGTGCGACGGAAACTGCGTCGCGTGCTGATAGACAAGCGACGATGAAACCAGGATGAATCTGCTCAGGACACCGTTTTGCCATGCATTAAGTGCCTCGGTTAACGCGGTTTCAAAGATCTGCTGATTTGATTCAAACAGGCGATGGCCATTTTGGTGGCAATAGCCGATTCCTCCGGCAAGCGCTGCACCGCAGACAAATATGTCGCAGTTCACCAGCGCGCTCCGAATCGCATTGGTGTCACGGGCATCAGCCGTAACCCATTGGACATCCAGACCGTTCTTGTGTTGGTTCGGTGTTCGAATATCAAAGCCGACGACTTCGTAGCCTGCCGAGCGCAGCTCACGAACAGCTGCGCTCATAACAAATCCAGCCGCGCCCGTAACCAGGATTCGCATCGGTCCCTCCAGCAACCAACCCTCCGCTGCGCCGACACCAGGATGCGTCGACCTGAGTTCATGCTACTACAGCTGCACGCCGAAAACGCCCTTCAGGGAAGGCTGGGGTGACTGAACAGTTCAAGCCATTTCTGGTCAAATTGAAACGCACCCTCCAACGTCCAGATTCCGGTTGGATTGGTTACATACAGTGCCGCCAGCCATGTGGTCGTTGCCGGGCGAGGAAATGTAATTGTTTGCGCAGTGGCCTGGGTCTGGAATGCGCCATAGCCGTTAGTCATTGAGTCATCGATCGCCATTTGCAGAGCCGCTTCGTCATACGATGCCGCCAGATCCCCGGACGGATCAGACATCAATAATTGCACCTCGCCAATTCGTTTGCGTGCCCGCCATCGCAACTGGACATCGGTCCCGATCCCGGTTGCATCAAGGTCGCCGAACGTAATCTTGTACGGATTAAAACAAAGCGCATCAGGGTCGATAAATGTCGACACAGCGATCAGCCCACTGGTGATGTCAGGGCTGTCAGACCATGCCGTACGGATCGATCTGGAAACGGTCGCATCGATCTGCCCAGCGATTTCGGTACCCAGATCCCAGGTCCAGCGAGTTCCGTCCGGATTTTCGATCAGTTCGCCGGATTGCTTGCGCAGGTCTGTGCCGGGCGGACGCACACCTGCGACGTGCAGCTCTTCACACGAGCTGCGATTCGGAATTGGAAACGGAATTGGGGGATCCGGGTCGGATCGCCGCTGGCCAAAGGTCGGATCACAGCGTTCGTGGTCTTCAATCCTGCAGGGCTTAAGCGTCAGGACTACGTCGACCGGCGACTTTCTACTGATTGTTACCTCGGTAGTCGCTGCGACGAACACGACGCCCAGATCGTTGTCATTACCCGTTAATCCGCCCACGACAGCAACGTGCCAGGTCCCTGGTTCGAGGCCGGAATAGTGTTCTGAGCCCGAAGTGCCGGCGGCTGTGCGGATTTCGGGGAGAAAATCCTGGTGGGTCAGGCTGATCTGTGTTGATGTGTAGTCGTCCCGCGCTGATTCGGCAGGCGAATAACGAATCCGCAGGTTTGGCTCGGCTGTCGGATCGCTACCGAGGCAGCCTGGTTGAGTTGATGCGACGAGCACCGCTGTGACAAGTGCATAAATGCGGGTGCGTGGTTGTTTTTGAGTTCTGCGAACAAACATCACGATCCGTTGCGGAATGCCTGTGCGGCGACAGGCGCGCGTTCCTGCCAACCGGGTTGTTCCTGCTTTCGGTAGATTGTATCGCCGATCACAAGAATGTCTATTTCCGTTGTCATAAAGCTTCGGTAAGCATCAAAATGGTCACAAACAATGGGCTCGTCGCGAACGTTGAAACTGGTGTTGATCAGCATCGGTATGCCTGTCAACTGGTGGAAGGCGGTCAGCAATTGGCGAAATCGCGGGTTCGTGTTTTTGTCAACGGTTTGGACCCGTGCTGAAAAGTCGACGTGGGTTACGGCCGGGCATGTCGACCAGGGACGCTCGGTGTGACTGGTGTGCGCATCGTCCAGGTTCATCTGGGGTTCGGCAAGCCGATGCTGTTCCAGCAACTCGCCGACGAGCAACATATATGGTGATGCAGCAGACAGCTCAAAATACTCAGATGCGTGTTCCAGCAGGATCGCTGGCGCAAACGGACGGAACGGCTCGCGACGTTTGACGCGATCATTCAGGTGTTTCTGCATCGTCGGATTGGTCGGATCTGCGACGATGGAACGGTTTCCCAGTGCGCGCGGTCCAAACTCCATCGATCCCTGGCACCAGCCAACAACTTTTCCGCCCGTGATGTCCCGGGCGACCTGCAGGCAAAGTTCGTCGAACTGGTCAATCGTGTGTCCTACGGCATCAAACTGGTCTGCCAGCTGCAGCCTGTGGCTATCGGGAATCGGCGGTCCCAGCAATGCGCCGGCCATTCCGTCACACTGTGGATCAGCTGCGCGCGGTGCGTCAAAATAGATGTAATGTGCGGCGAGTGCGGCGCCGACCGCGCCCCCCGCATCGCCCGCCGCCGGTTGGACCCAGAAACCTTCGTTTGGTCGTCTGCGCAACAGCTGTCCATTTGCAACGCAGTTCAGGGCGACGCCGCCAGCCATGACCAGGTTTGTCTGCCCGGTCGTGGCACGGGCGTGGTCCGCCAGCTTGATAACGGTTTCTTCGACGACGACCTGGGCGGCCGCCGCCAGCGTGGCGTGTTCCTGGCGAATCCGGGTCCCTGGTTGTCGGCGGGCAATCCCGAACAGCTCCAGCCACCGGTTGTCACGTGTCATTGTCGTACCGCCGACGAAATCAAAGTACTCCAGGTTTAACGCGAAAGATCCATCGTCCCGCACCGCAACGATCTGATCATAGATCTTGTTAACAACCCCCTGGCAGTCACTGCCTGTCCGACCAAAAGGTGCCAGTCCCATAAGTTTGTACTCGCCACTGTTGACGCGAAAACCACAGTAGTAAGTAAATGCTGAATACAGCAGGCCCAGCGAATGGGGGAAATCCAGTTGTTTGGATACCGTGATTCCGTTATCCAAACCAGAGAAAATAGCCGTTGTCGCCCACTCTCCGACACCGTCAATTGTCAGGATCGCGGCCTCGGCAAAAGGGGATGGATAGAACGCGCTTGCTGCGTGTGACAGGTGATGTTCGGGGAAAAGTATCTTGCCGGGAACGATATCGAGTTCGGCCAAATGGCGCCTGAGAACCTGCCTGGTGAACAGTTTTTCCCTGATCCAGACCGGCATGGACCTGACGAAGTTTCTAAAACCAAACGGCGCCACGTCATGTGCCGTTTCCAGCAAACGTTCGAATTTCAGAAATGGTTTGTCGTAGAACGCTACCGTTGTAACATCGGAGGCTTTGATTGATGCGGCATTCAAGACCGCCATGATGGCGTTGGCCGGAAACGACGGGTCGTTCTTGCGGCGTGTGAAGCGTTCCTCTTGTGCGGCGGCCAGAACCCTGCCGTCGACGACCACTGCAGCGGCGCTGTCGTGGTAGAACGCGGAAATCCCGAGTATCTTTTGTTTCACAGGCAATCGCTGGATCTAGAAAAGCGTATATATGAACGGCGAAATTGCGGATCCCCCACCAAAAACAATGACCGCCCCGATTGCCAACAAGACAATGATGACGGGCGCAAGCCAGTACTTTTTGTGTTCAGTGAGGTATCCCCACAGATCGATCAGAAATTCCAACGGTCAATTCCGCTCGTCTTGCTGCCGCCGGACTGGTCGTGGCCAGGGGTATGGTTGTCAGTACGGATTGGACAGGTCCTGTGCTCGGAACTTATGATTCCTGATGTTGTATCGGGTTCTTGCACAGTTGTTCCATTCCTTGCGACCCAGGCTGTCCAGTTTGCAGGCTCTCCGAACCAGACCGACCGGCACCACCATAAATACATAGATCGTTGCCAGGACGACTGGTGTAACCAGTCGATTTAATGTAATTGCCAGGCCAAACCAGGTGCGCGTTACGGGCATTAATGTTCCTGGCGCAGCGACCGACAATGCGGTCAGTACTGCAGCGGCGTAAAGAAACTGGTGTACGTCAAAGACAAAAGACAATACGACACTGACAAGCGCGAAAACCAGTCCGGTTTCCCTTGCGTGCCGGTGCGTCAGCGTTATCTGGTTAATCATCAGCTCAATTTGAACTCCTGCTTTAGTTTACCGCTGTGTTGGCTGGCGAAGCGGCTGAGGGTGTTTGTGTGCAGGTCGCCGTGTGACATCAAGCGGAAGCCGGACAGCTAGAATAACGAACGTGAACACCAGAGATCCATCAAGTACCCCTGGGGCTGGCCCGACATTGATTTCGATCGATGATGCCGAGCAAATGACCATGGCTGAGGTACAGCAATTGTACCGCCAGCATGTCAACGGCGGGATGGTCGATATTTTTTCAAGCTTCGGATTTGGCCGGGTTCTGGCCAGACGTGCCGAAGGGGTCTGGATCGAGTTGGACGACGGTTCGCGAATACTGGATTTTACCGGGGGGTTGGGCGTCCTGAACCACGGGCATAATCATCCCAGGATTCTGGCCGCACGCCAGCGTTTCCAGGAACAATCCCGAATGGAAGTCCACAAGATGTTCCTGTCCCGGTATGTTGCCGCGCTCAGTCACAACCTCTCGGAACTGTTGCCACGCGACCTGAACAAGGTCTATTTGTGCAACTCCGGGGCCGAAGCGATCGAAGGTGCACTGAAACTGGCCAGCAAGGTTTACTCTGGGAAACGCCAGGTTGTCCTGCACGCGGACAATTCGTTTCACGGCAAGTTGATAGGCTCAGGATCGATTTCCGGTTCGCTTGTGCGCCGACACGAGTTTCCCCAGATGAACGGTGCCCGGCCCTTTATGTTTAACGACCTTGGATCGGTCGAATCTGCGGTGCGCCAGTTTCGGAATTCCACGGGGGGCAGCGACGTTTTTGCAATCGTGGTTGAGCCGTTCAGCGTTACGACAATGCAGGCCTGTTCCGACCGGTTTCTGCAAGGCGTCCGGCGCATCTGCGACCGGGACGGGATTGCTCTGGTGTTTGACGAAGTGTACTCGGGGTGCGGTCGAACCGGGGAGTTGTTCAGTTTCATGTCACAGGACGTGGTTCCCGACCTTCTGGCCATATCAAAATCTTTCGGTGGCGGTAAGGCGTCGGTTTCGGCATTCATCAGCGACGACGCCTGGTTTGATAATGCGTACGGGAAAAATCGCGATGCGTTGCTGCACACAACCACCTACAACGGATTTGGCGAAGAATGCGTGACGGCGCTGGAGGCATTGGCGATCATTGTCGATGACGATTATCCCTCACGCGCCCGGCAAATCGAGGCCGATTTGCGCCCGGGACTGGAGCGCCTGAAATCGAGGTATCCAGGTATTATTGGCCAGATACGTGGCAAAGGAGCCGCGTTCGGCATTGAGATCCGATCTTCGCTTGACCTGGTTGCGAGCTTTATCGATCGATTGCCGAGTTTTGTTTCAGCCGATCGGTCATTACCCAGAAAGGTCGCGGTTGGCGCGATCCTGGACCATATGTTTATCGAACATGGGGTCCTGGGAGCAATGACGGAAAATCGTGACCAGGTGTTATTGGCCGCTTTGCCGGCCCTGGTCACGGAGAAGGACCAGACAAGCCAATTCCTGGATGCAATGGACCAGACCCTCTCCATAGGTATGAACTCGCTGGTTGCACAGTTTGTTGGCGGCCGCATTCGCAAATTCCTTGGCACCTGAAATTCGGTGACTAGCGAACAGGTTGCTTCCCGGCCAGAAATTTACCGTACAGACCTGTCCGGTTTCGGGCGCGTCGTTTCCAGTCAGTCAGCGATCGCCCCAATCAGAGATTTGCAAATGCTTGCCGCGGCATTTTCCAGTGCGGCTGAACGGGGGTGGTCAATAATTGCCCGCGGTGGTGGCTGTGCCTACGGCGACGCGGCAACAAATTCCGAACAGTTGGTCGTTGACACAAATGGGATGGATCGAATCATCGGCTACGATCCAGAGGGCGGCGTGATCGATGTCGAGCCAGGCGTGCCTTTGTACCGAATCGTCGATCTGGTTCGATCGGACGGATGGGTTCTGCCAGCCCTTCCGGGCAGCACGTCGGTTACGGTCGGCGGGGCTATCGCGGCAAATATCCACGGCAAGGATTCCTTTCGCCACGGCGGATTCGGAAGATGCATCGCGTCTATGGACGTAATGTACGCGGATGGAAGCGTGAAGACGCTCGCGGATTCCACGTCGAGCGAGTTTCGCAGTCACATTGGTGGAATGGGTTTGCTGGGTATTGTCGTTCGCGCGGTGATCAAACTGGTGCCAGCCGGGGGCGACTGTATTGAACGGCGACTGGAGTCCGGAACCGACATTTGCGACATACCTGATGCGCTGAATCGGATCGCGGCAAACAGTGATTATGCGTATGCGTGGGTGGATGCCTTCAGCAAGAAGGGGCGCTGGGTCATAGATTCAGGCCGCTGGGCAGTTGCGCCAGAACAGTCCGACCTGGACCCCGTCCACGGCCGACCCAAAAGGTTCTACGGAATTGCGCCGCCGGGATTGATTTATCCGCTAATTCGACCGATCATGGGGCGCGCGGCGATGCGAGCCTACAATTGGAGGCGGTTCCACTCGACCAGGTCTGGCGAGTCAGACATTGTTCCGTTTGCCGAATATTATCTACCGCTGACGTTTCGCGTTCCGGATTACTCCAGCATGTTTCCGGGCGGTGCCCTGGAGGCCCACGCTTGCGTGCCGGATCACCACGCAAGCAGGTTCCTTGGCCAGGTATTTGATTTGTGCCGTGAGTTAAAGCTTGAGTCGTGGCTGTGCAATGTCAAAAAGCTGATTGCCGACGATTTTCTGCTTTCATTCATGAGTAATGGATTCTCTATTTCGATTAATCTCCCGGGGCGGTTGCGGAAAACTGAGCGCCTGAACCTTTTCCGGTCGAATTTGGTGCAGCTGGTTTGCGGATTCGGTGGGCGCCTTAATCTGTCGAAGGATCTCGAATTCATAGACCGTCGTTCAGTTGGCGACATGTATCCGGGAACCAGCCGGTTTCTCGAGCTAAAGGCGAAACTGGACCCCGACAATTTGTTTCAGTCCGATTTGTCCCGCCGGGTATTTCAACCTGATTCCGGCGTTAGTGACTGAGATGGATCGGATCAACATTGGCGGCCCGTGACAGTTTTTCGGCGGTTGCCAGGCTGAACCGTAAAATGTCCCTAATATGATCTATTGGGAACGCAACCGGGTCTAGATGGACATTCTTAGAAACGCTGCAGCCAGATTTCGGGAATCGCTTGGCCATCCCATTACATGGATGTGGGTTGGTATTGCCGTGTTGCATGCCAGTTTGACGGCGTGGCTGATGGAAATCCGTCTGGACCACCTGATGTTTTATTTCATTGGCCTGGCACCCGTGTTGTGGGGCGGTCGACTGCGGCAGGTTACAACCCTGGCGATACCTTTAATTCTGGTCGGAACGTCTTATGAATTTTCGCGATTCCTGATGTTTCTCCAGGATAATTTCCACATCCAGGACCTGTACGACGCAGAAAAACTCCTGTTTGGCATCAATACGGCCGACCACGGGCGGCTGATCCTGTCTGAGTACTTTAAGATCCATAATTGGCCGGCCCTGGATCTGGTTTGCGGGTTATTTTACGGTTACTACCTGGTCCACTGTATTGGACTTGGTGTCATCTTTACTGTGATTGATCCAGCCCGACAGCAGCGAATGGCCTGGAGCTGGTGCTTTGCAAACTGGATTGGCATCGCGACCTATCTTGCGTGGCCAGCAGCACCGCCGTGGTACGTCGACATGTACGGATTCGAGTACGTCAAGACGGCAGTTCCAAATGCGGCGGGAACGTTACGTTTTGATGAATTGCTGGGAATCAACTACTTCCGGGATATGTATGCAAATACCAATACCGTATTCGGCGCGTTGCCGTCGTTGCATGTCGGCGGACCGCTGGCCATGGCATACGCCAGTATCGGCGCAGACCGTCGATTTGTGGCGTATATGTTTGCGGTGCCGGTTGGCATCGGGTTTTCGTCGTTTTATCTGCAGCACCATTATGTCCTGGACCTGATTGCAGGTGCTGTTGTTGCTGGCCTCGGATTTGCAATCGCATCGTTCCTGCAGGCCCGGATTGACTGGACTGCAATCGGGCGCCGTATCGGCTTTGAGCCCCGACCACTGCTGAAGCGTTTCCAATGACCTGGCGCGCCGGCATTATCGGGGCAGCGATCCTGACGACTGTGTCCCTGGCCCATGGGGAATCCATTCCAGTGTCCACCGGGATTTACGAAGACATCGAAACCCTGGTGGCGCATGGTTTGCTGGACGAGTACGTCCTGAGCGATCGCCCTCTGACCCGGACCAGAATCCAGGAAATCGCCGAAGAGGCCCGCGACAGTATCTACAGGATGGAGGTTTCCGGCCCGGCCACGCATTGGCGGGGTCGCCGTATCTGGCAGACTGGCTACGATATCGCACCGGTTTTTGCGCTGGAACGGATCGACCGGACATTGGCCAATCGTGCGATCACCTACGAGACGGGTCGCAACCGCGTACTGGATATCGGTGTGCTGGATGACGTAGCCATTACGGCTGCGTGGCAGAACAGCCCATGGACCCGATTGACGTTGAACAACGGTACGCAACACGTCCGGGCAGTGGTTAATCCCATGGAGTTGTATCCGCAGGGTGTGTCCCAGCCCGAGGGTGGCAGTTTGTTACTGGAAACCAGTCATCTGTTTCGCGCGACTGACCACTTTTCAATCCTTGTGCAACCAAGAATATTCGTTTCTGAAAACAACGGCGACCCTGACACAATTGACATTGAATTGCCGCGGGCCTATCTACAGATCGAGGCTGGAAACGTGGAAATTCGCCTGGGCCGTGACGAACTGGTCTGGGGATATGGTGAGCACGGTGGCCTGATCATGACTGACAACGCGGCACCGTTGAC
>JBFJWU010000101.1:0-9967 GCA_041623475.1 bacterium
AAGAGGCGGCGCAGTCGCAGGAACATTCCCCGTACACTCATCGAAAATGCCATCAATTCGTCGTCACTGATGATCATGGGCGGCGGCACGAACGCGTCTCCAGTCGGATGCAATCCGCGTCGAATCAAGCGAATCGGCCGACTGACATCATTCATTGACAACCCGGTCGTGGACAACATAATCAAAACCATCAGGATCCCGATCCCCGCGATCTTCCAGAACGTTACGTTCAGTCGTGCCAGGATTGATTCCGTGCCCAGTTCATACTCGAGATAGGTCGATTGCCTGCGATTGTTACTCAAAACCAGGGGCCGGTAGAGCGTAAATGTCTCCGGGATCTTCTGGATCTCGACATCGTAATATGGGAACATTCCCAGCCAGAGTTGCGGCCTGGCAAAAATTCGTTCCAGTTCGACGGCGGTTTCCGACGGTTTGACCGTTACCGAAACAACGCCGGGAATCATTTCATTCAGTCCGGCGACCCGGTCCTGAAAATCGAACGTGTCACCGACGTACTGGTAAATCATTAATTCCGAAGCCATCAGCCGGTCCCTGGCAGCTCGAAACTCGGTTTCCAGGATCAGGTTTCGATTCAGTCCATAGGCGATGGTTGCGCTCAGCAGGGTCATGCCCACCAGCAACGAGCCGAATGCATACAGGTACTTTCGGCTGATCGTCCGCCGGCGTATCGCCATCGCCGCGGTCCGGTCGACGGCCAGGCTTTCGATTGTGCGAAAGACGTTGCGGCGCAACAGGAAATACTGTGATGTCCAGTTCAGGAACACCGCACCCGTACCTGCCGACAGGATCATTCCATCGCGATACCACGGCGCATCAGGGATCACGAATGCCCGAATAACGACAAAGATAATCGCGGCCATTTCCCACTGGAAAAATGCCAGCCCACTGCCCCGCCACGGATACCGCAGCAACTCGTCGTAGACGTTCAATTCAGCAACGGGGTCGCCAACACCATTGCCCCGGTACCAGGCCCTCGTGTGTCGCAACCAGCGGCGGTTGAAGAAGAATTGAATACCACCACTGAGCGCAACAAACACCAACACGGTCGGAACAGCCATTTGGAATTCCGGCAGTCGGAACCTGCCCAGCAGGAAAATCACACCCAGAGTCAGGCAGATACCAAAACCCGTGGTCCCGGCAAAAACCGCCGTTACCCGGGCATTAAAACTTCGCCAACTGGTTGCCATTGCCACGCTCAATAATCCCGAAAGCGGAACTGCGAAAATGCGTCATGGAAACGACGTATCGCCCGTTCCAGGTTCTGTAGGCCACCACTGATCAGCCGTGCTTCGGCAACGTTTTCTGCCATTCCCCGTTCCAGGTGGTCAAGGTTCTGGGCAACCTCGTCGACGTTGCGAAGTTGGTCAACGACGAAACTGTTGACGTGCGTTGCCATCGACCGAACCTGGTCGACGTGATCGGAAACAAAACGGCCCTTGGACACCTGGTACGAACTGTAATTACGAATCTGGTTGGTCCGCTCCTCGAGTTCCTCGATTTGTTGCAATCGCGCTGCCAGTCCATTCAGCAGATCGCCCAACAGTCGGGCAACCAACTGCGCCTGGCCTTCAAAGCTGACGTGCCGAGTACGAATCGAATCCCGGTAGGAGCGAAGATCCTGGACAAAATGCTCAAAACGTTCTTCCAGCAGCATGAATGACTGGAACCGTGTCCGCGAGTCGCGCCAGATCGCGGAGCTCTCATTGGCCTCCGTTGATGCCGAATTCATCGATTCAACGAGGCCCAGCACATGCCCTTCGAGCCGGGTCGCGTACTTCATCAGTCCAGCAATTTCCTCCATCAATCTCTCGACGGATGCCTGCGTTTCCTCGGCCAGGTCCTGGATCGTCTGGCTGATGACCGAAAAGGAGCGCCCTTCGTCCTTGGCCTTGACGCTGCGAATTGATGCATTGAGGCTCAACAACTTGGTGTCCTCGGCGACCTCGTGGATGGCCGACGCCACGTTGTTCAGTTCATCCATGGTGCCGGTCAAATGATCGATCAGCATCGAGCTGTCCCGCAATGTGTCCTCGAGGTTTTGCACTTCGGACCGGGAGCGTTCGACAGATTCAAGTGTAAGCAGGTTCTGATCAGATGCCCTCACAACGAGCTGCCGTGACCGGCGGACGGTCTCCATCAAGTGTTCCAGCACATCATCAAGGTTCATAATGCTGCGCTTTGCTTCCTCGGCACCCGTGGAAAACGCAGTCAGGTCATCGCGACACGAATTGACCAGTGATTCGAGGTCCTTCAAGGAATCCTGGTAATTGGTAACCGTTTCCCGCGTGACGGTCGCAGCATTGTCCAGTTCCCGCAACACCATGCTCATCTCTGTGGCACTGCTGGACGTCTCTTCGCTGGCACGGGTTAACGACGACACCGTCGCCTGCTGTCCGCTCAGGGATTGGGACAGTCGCGCCAATAACGATGATGTCAGTCCGATCAGGTTACTGTCTTCCTCGATCGTCTGGCGCAAATAGACCGCGTGCTCACGGACATTACCACTGAGCGACTGTGTACCCGACGTGCCTTTTTCCATTTGATTAAGCAGCGATGCCAGTCGATCACGTAGAAAATCCAACCGGAAAATCAGGTCGGCGATCTCATCGTCTTCGGGAACACGCTGGCCGTGGTTGAGAACACCCTGCCCCAACTGTTCTGCCCATTTTTCGACCCTGCGAACACTGCGGCTCAGGTCATGACTGGCCAGGAACGAAACCGTGAATATCAGAACCGCGCCGATCCCCGAGGCAATCATGAACAAGTAGATGTAGAACGACAGCACGCCCCCAAAGTCGTTCCAGGGTACACCGCCGATCAGTGACAGGGATCCGTATTCGACCCGCGTCAACAGCCAGTCCCGGGCGTTCGGATCCTGCATATTGCTGGATTTGGTCAGCACGCCCTTCAGTTCAGTCATTCCTGGAGGAGCCCACATCAGTGATCGGGCCATTTCATTGTCTGTGACCAGCAAGCCACCGCCGAGAATCCGCCCGAATGTTTCGAGGATTTCCATTCGAACGTCATCATCGCGACCATCCAGCACTGTTCCCAGTGCCGGGCCGACCAACCGCAATGTTTCCTGTACTTGTGCCTGCCTGGAGGAAATCAATCCATTCCGCTGCACCCCGTAGCCGATAGACAGGACAAGCAGGATAACGACCAGTAACGAGAAACAACTTTGCAGAATCAATTTCGCGCGGACTGTAAACGGCATCTGTCCCTCGCCCAGCCGTCTCTGGACCTCTTCACTTTGGGCGCTGAGAAACTGTTCCAGCTTGGGAAACAACAGAATTCGAAAGACAAACAGTTGCACAAACGAAACGACAGACCCTGCAGCCAGGATCAGGCTGAACACCACAAAACCGTTTCCGATTCCAGATTGTGACTCGACGACAAACAACCAGGCGGCCACTGCTCCAAATGCAATCCACAACGACGATGCCAGTACAACCGCCTTGAATGGGAAATAAAGCAGTTCCATTACGGTGTCGTACAGGTAGTCGGACGAATCCCCTGAACTCCATCGTTCGACGACAGCTTCACGCTGCAGCCAGCGCATGTGCATAAAATTCTGGATAACCAGTGCCCAGATCAAAACCGCAAAGGCCTGCCACTGCCACGCCAGGAATGTTTCCAGGCTTGGCTCGCAAAAAACCCAGATTCCGATATCAACCAGTGCGGCGCCAATCAGCGACACCAGGACATTGATCACGGCAGCTTTACGAAACACTAGTTTGCCTCTGGTTGATTGCTGTCCGAGTGTTCATCGAAACGAAACGTGCGGCTGCGAACGCTGCCGGTCGAACCCAGGGACGCCTGCGGAATTCCATCCAGAAACAACTCGACACCGCCGGCGTTCCCGGATCGAAACACGATTGACTCGGTGGCAGTAATCGTGACCGCCCGTCCACGACGAAGACTGCGTTCCTCTTCCGGACCGCCATCGGATTGCCACGAAATCCATGCATCATCAAGACCGCGCACAGACAATCGATGAACTGGATCAACCTGGGTGTCAGAGGGTCCTGTCGTTGCAGTCACGTCCGCAGTCGCGTCCGTCATTGGCTGCGAATTTGCTGGTTCTGCCGAGGGTTGTTGCTGCCCCAGCAACGGCCACACGAACCATGCACTACCGACGAACCCGATCACCAGGACAAGTACAAGAATCGGTCCCCAGCGAATCGGGCGCCGGTCTTGAGGTTGGGCGTTTCCAGCACCGGTAAAAAGCGGGTTATCCCGTGCCACCATCGGTTTGCGCCGGTCGGATTCAAAATGCTCGGACTCAGAGTCAAGCCGCAGGAGCACATCCTCGACGTCCAGTCCGATTGCGCGCGCATATCCCTGGACAACCCCCCGGACATATACCTCCGCCGCAAATCCGGTCCAATCGCCTTCTTCAAAGGCCTGCAAGCGACTGGTAGAAATACGGGTAAATTCCGAAACAAATTCGATCGTAACCCCACGAAGTTCCCGCTCGCGGCGCAAGAATGTGCCGATTCGTTCGGATCCATTGATGGCGCTCTCTTCGTCCGTCATCGAAGCAGTTTCAGGTACCTCGACGCTTCTTTACCCTGATCGCCATCCGGATCCAGTTCGACAGCGCGCTCAAAATATTTACGTGCAGTCTTGCGCATTTTCAGTTTCATATAGGCCAACCCGGCGCGGACGTAGGGAGCGGGCTCCTTGGGACAGATCTCCAGAAGCGATCGGTACGTGTCTTTAGCTTCTTTCCAGTTCTGCTTTTTCATATATGTTTCGCCGGCCCAATAATAGGGCTCGCAAAAGTTCGGCTGCGCCCGAATCGCGCGATTGAATGCCTGCAGCGCTTCGTCGAACTGATTCGTCTGGAAATAGACGATGCCAATGTTAAACCACGCGTTCTCGGGATGGGCGTACAGGATATTGTCCAGCGCCTTGCGGAACGACTCCAGCGCCGAATCGTACTCGGTCAAGTCAAGGTATACGACCCCCAGGTTGTTCCAGGCGGCTGAGAATTCGCCATCCAGTTCCAACGCTGCCTGATATGCCTTGATGGCCCGCTCAGGCAATCCGCGTCCAAAATATGCCAGACCCAGCGCATTCCATACTTCGGGATCTTTATCGTGCTCCTGGCTGGCCGACTGCAAATGTCGAATTGCGTTGACATAGTCACCGGACGCAAGTGCGGACATGCCCATATCGTGGCTGAACGAGGTCGACTTTTCCGGAGTTGAAGCGCACGCGACCAACCATCCGGCCAGTCCAATAATCAGGATTTTCTTCATGAATTCTGCCCTTAGAATGATGCAATAAATCTGAATAATACTTTCCAGCTGTCCTGGTCCAGTTGAATACCTTCCAGTCGACCCAGAGACGGCATTGCGACATCGTGCGGATCCGGTTCGTCGTCCAGGATCAGGATCGTTTCCGGATCCTCCATTCGTGTAGTCGAATCAAGCTCGGCCACGTGTCGACCGTGCCCGCCGAAGACCGGCAGTTTCGCCATCGACTCCCGCTTCTCCTGTTCGGTCATTTGCCCGAACTGGAAGTTTTCCATCAGGAACCCCAGTGACTCAACCGACTCGACAGCAAAATCACGCTGGGCTCCGTAACTGTTGGGAGAGATCGGCTCATCCTCCTGATACAGCAAACCAACATTGTCATCGTAGAGGAAATAGTGGACAAACAGGCGAATCTTGTCATTCACCTGGCACCCGACAACCGTTGCTTCGCTGGCCTGCGACGGATAAGATTCCGCGCTCATCAGGTTCTGGTTACTTGACCTGTAGATTTCCAATACCTGGTCAGGCGTCAACTGTGACAGGTCTTTCTCGCCAACAAAATCGATCATAAACGTGACGCCAGGAGTACATCCAGTTCGCGCTTGCGCCCTGCAGGCTGGTAGTCAGGGTTGGTTATCACGGCCCATTGGTTGGCTTGCGCGCATTGGCAGCTGTTGTTTGGCGGAAATTCCGCGATCAGCCCGGTCAGGATCCGGCGGCCCTTTTCGACATTCGCATTCAGTACTTCGATCACCTGCTCAACCGATACGGGTTCTTCATCGGTCTTCCAGCAGTCATAATCAGTTACAAAACATACGGTTGCGTAGCAAATCGCTGCCTCGCGGGCCAACCTGGCCTCTGTTCCGTTGGTCATACCGATAATGTCACAGCCCCACGACCGGTACAGTTCGCTCTCGGCCCGAGTGCTGAACTGAGGCCCCTCCATGCAAAGATATGTGCCTTTATGCAGTGTCTGCGGATGAACAGACTTTGACACCTGTGCAGCCAGTCCGGCCAACGCCGGGCAGATCGGATCTGCCGCTGAAACGTGTCCGACAATTCCGTCGCCAAAAAATGTCGTCTGGCGCTTCCAGGTCCGGTCAATGAACTGGTCGGGAACCATGATATCGCCGGGCCCCAGATCTTCTCGCAAGCTGCCAACGGCAGACAGGCTCAGGATCGAATCAACCCCCAGTTGCCGCAGAGCATAAATATTTGCCGCGTAGGGTACTTCGGAAGGCAGCAACGTGTGCCCCGCCCCGTGCCGGGGCAGGAAGTAGACCGCCTGACCATCCAGGCGACCTTCCGTAATCGCTGCAGATGGCTGTCCCCACGGCGTTTCCAGCAGATGCGTTCCCTGAATTTCCAGGCCATTCAGTTCGTACAACCCGCTGCCGCCGATGACCCCGAGCACGGCCATAAAAATTGTCCTTGGTAATCAGGATTCCGCCGTATTTAACGTACCACAGGCAGCTTGAATCCTCTCCCCACGTGTTCGCCTGATAAAGGTCGGAATTCCCTTGTCCTGCAGGCGTTTCTGGAAACTGAGCACCGCCTTGTGACCCGGCCTGTCATAACGGCTCCCCGGATAAGGGTTGAATGGAATCAAGTTGACCCGGGCCGACACCAGGGCAGCTGTTTCCGCCAGTTCCCTGGCATCCTGCGAGGTCATATTGACCCCGGGTATCAGCACAACCTCCAATGTCAGCTTTCGCCGCCGTAATTGATCCCGATACGTCCGCATCAGTTCGATTAGCTGTTGTGCCGGCACACCTTTTTCGGCAGGTACAATCTGCTGCCGAACGTCTGGCCGCGCAGCGTGCAACGACACGGCCAGGTTAACCTGAGTTTCCGCAATCAGCCGTTCCAGGGGTGCAACCTGCCCTACTGTACTGACTGTAATCCGCGTCGGGGAAATACCCAACCCCTGATCTGAAGAGGTCATCCAGTCAATTGCGGTCCTGACATTTGACTCGTTGTGAAGAGGTTCACCCATCCCCATAAACACAACCTGGGTCAATCCGCCGTGGCCCGCGCGCTCCAGTCGCCAGTTGACGTCCAGCCATTGCCCGACAATCTCGCCAGCACCCAGATTCCGACCGAACCCCATATCGCCAGTGCTGCAGAAACTGCACGCCATGGCGCACCCAACCTGCGACGAAATGCACAGCGTGCGCCGATCCTTGTCGGGAATCATGACCGATTGGATTCGTTGCCCGTCCAGCAGCGTATAGACCCATTTCATGGTTTCGTCCGGGTCTACGAACTCGGTCGCGTCCGAGTACCATTGCCAATGATGACGGTCAAAATACTGGTTCTGCAGCCGTTCCGGCCACGTTGAGATAGCAGGAGTATTCGAGAGCGGGTTCTTCCGGTAGGCTTCAAACAACTGGCGTGCGCGATAGGATGGCTCGCCCATTGACTTCAGTTCCGCGACAACTTCTGCGGCGCCGGCGTTCATCCAGTGAGCCGGAATCGGCTCTTTACTCACTGTCTTCGTTGGTCTCCTCGATTTCCAGCAGTCGGCTCTGCCGGAACAGGGGAAGTCGTTTTGGCAATACGTCTACGGCTTCACCGGTGCGAGGATTACGACCGCGATAGCCGTTATAGTCATGGACCCGGAACGAACCGAAGCCGCGAATCTCGATTCGTTCACCGCGCTCAAGCGCCCGCGCCATGTTTTCAAAAAACAGATCAACTGCCTCTTTTGCCATGCGCTTGGATATCCCTGCCTCGTCGGCGAGGGCTGCAACTAGGTCGCTTTTTTTCAACCGTTTGTTCCCCTGAAAAATCTGGGTTTATTCTAGCGAACAAACCCACCCTGTCAAATACGCATTGTTGTCAACTAATTGACCCCGCACGGTTTTTTTAACATGACCAATTGGAAAAGATCAATTTCACCGACCTGAGCTAACGCTTTGAAGCTGTAATTCCGGTCCCTGGCAACCATGCCCGTTCCCCGTAGAGCTTGATTCCCAGCAGGTTTTCGGCAATTTGCGATATTCCTGAAAGGTGTCAACACTTTATGCCGAAAACAGACCGACATTGCGAATCCCGGCGGGTTGAACCTGGCCCCTGGTCGAACGAGACCAGTCGTCCACCGGGTGTCACCCTAACTGTTCGGCATACATTTTTGGGCAAGGCTTTCGAGGCACGGCCGCAATCATTCCAGCCGCCGACCGCTGCTACTGAACAGTCGATTGCCCGGCTGAGGTTTCTGCAGGACCCGGAGCAGACCACCGTACTTGATACTCAGGTGGTGTCGTCAGGACAACCTCAGCCAGCTCCGGAACTTCCCCCCGCAACCGGTCGACGATCCACAGCAAGACCCCCTCGAGACTGGGATAGGACACGACCTGTCCCAGATCACCGTTGTCCAGGTGGTCCGTCACATGACGGTCAATAATTCGCTCAAGATCGAGCACATCGGTAATCCACGGTCGCTCGCGGTCGACCGTGGCCCGTACCGTGACATCAAGTTCAAATCGGTAGCCGTGGTACCTGCTGCACTCACCTGCGTGGTCAGGAATCCGCATTCGGGCAGCAAACGTCCGGCGGACCGTCAACTCAAGTGTTTCAGGCACCTGCCGACTTCCGGAACGCCATCCCGTCATCGACACGTTGCCTGTACTGATCACTGGATCGGGTTACCCAGCCCTCGTCCAGACCCAGCACCTGGGCTGCCAGACTGGCCAGTTCATCCAGGACTGACAGACCGTGTTCCGGGTCCTGGTAGTAGATCTCCGTACGACGCAGGAACACGTCCTCGATCTCGTGAACGTGTTCGTTGGCAAGGATGAATCTCATCTCGCCCCATGTGTATGGCAAGTCTGGCAGGATTCGCTCCGGGTATGCCTCCAGCAGCGATAACATCTCCATGACCCGCATTCCGTATGTAAACACCAGATGGGATGCGATATCGGAATCGCAGGCCAGGTACGCCTGAACCCGCGCTGTAAGATCCGCCAGGTCCTGCTCGTTGTAAATACCTCGAGCACCCGGCAATGGTTCTTTTGCGGTCCGGCAATCCTCGAGGACGGGACTCCTGTCAGACTTTTCGACAACTGACAGCGCAGCGTCGACCACGTCCGCCGCCATTACCCGGAACGTCGTTAATTTGCCACCTTCGATCGTAAAAAAGCCGGACTGGACCTGGCCAACCTGATGTTCACGGCTGACGTTGTAGGCCGATGCCTTGTCCTGCGATACCAACGGTCGCAACCCGCTCCAGGTTGCCGTAATGTCATCCATTGTGATGCCGGCTTCGGGGAAATGGTACTGGACGTTCTCCAGTAAGTACTCGACATCATCCAGCGTTACACCTGGCTCGTCGATATCGCCTTCGTAATCGGTGTCGGTTGTGCCGTGATACACGTAACCGCGAGCTGGCAACGTAAATGTTGCGCGGCCATCCCGGGGGTGGGTCGTTGCAACCGCGTGCCTGATGGGCAGTTTTTGGGGATTCAAAACGATGTGAATCCCCTTGCTGGGACGGACATTGTGTTCCAGGTCCGGGAAGAAAGGTTTCAGCGCATCGTTACCCCAGGGCCCAACCGCAGCGATTACGGCGGTCGCCGTTACGGTTATTTGCTGACCGTCCCGTTTGCGGATTGCCGTTACCTTCCATTTGTCACCAGCGCGCTCAACGCCGGTCACGGGTGTATAGTTCGCCACAAATGCAC